>JAZFUB010000023.1:0-10004 GCA_036447015.1 Thermoguttaceae bacterium
GGCTCGGTACGCCATCGTCGTTGAGCGGCCGGGGTGCCCCGGCGTTTTTAGAACTGCTCGTGCCGGCAAAAACGCGCCGGCCACGCCCGGCCGCTAAACACGCTTGCGATGCAACCTCGCGCTGTAGTATTGGGCCGAAACCTTCTCCGGTGACCGGGGTTTAACAGTGTGACAGACCAGTAGCAGTATACGGATGAGGGTCCCGAGGGGATTCGTCGGGTGGGTGGCAAGAAGCGGCTCGTCGGGCTAAACTAGATGATAAGGTCTCAGGATCGTCCGAAGCTGGAATTGCCGGGAGACCGAATCCCACCACGATTCACCATGGTGATAGCCTTGGTCGTTAGCGAATCGTCTGCCCGAAGATATACTCTCGCCGACCCCGACGTGCGGCTGATGCTCCAGGTGCGCGACGACGATGCGGCTGCCTTCGAGGAATTGGTGTTGCGATACCAGGAGCGTCTGATCGTGGTGCTGGAGCATCTCGTCGGCAGTCGCGACCAGGCCGAAGACCTGGCGCAAGAGGTGTTTCTGCGTGTTTTCCGAGCACGTGAAAGATACGTGGCCGGGGCGAAGTTCTCGACCTGGCTGTTTACGATCGCCAACAACGTGGCATTGAACGCGCTGAGGAGCCGGTCGCGCCGCCATGAGGTGACGTTGCAGGGTCGCGACAGCGGCCCGATGGGGGCCCGGCCGTTGGACACGATGGTGCAGGCTGCCAGCGGCCAGATGCCCGCCCGACAACTCGACAAGGCCGAAATGCGGGAGATCGTGCGAATGGCGATCGGAGAACTCAACGAACGACAGCGCATGGCCGTTCTGTTGAGTAAGTTCGAAGACATGAGCTACGCCGAGATTGCCCAATCGATGGCGCTGACGCCGCAGGCCGTCAAGTCGCTGCTCTCGCGTGCCAGAGGAAACCTTCGCGAGGTGTTGGAGCCGTATCTCCAACACGGAACGCATCCCGAAACTCAGAACGATCCGCCGCAGGACGGATAATGCCAGACGATCGTACCAACGCCGAACCCTCGCTCGAAGAGCAACTGGTCGCCTACCTCGACGGCGAATTGGACGCCGAGGTCAGCCACCAGATCGAAGAGCTGCTTCTGACGGAGCCGGAGGTCCGGCAGACGCTGCAACGGCTGGATCGGACGTGGGATCTTCTCGACGAGTTGGACCGCCCGCAGCTTGACGATCGCTTCACGCGGAGCACGCTGGAAATGGTCACGGTGGCCGCCACGAAGGACGTCAAGGAGGCATGGGCCGATGCGCCGCGACGCCGTCGCCGGCGGTGGGCCTTGACGGGACTGGGGCTTCTGGTCGCCGGGTTGGCCGGTTTTGCAGCCGTCGCATGGTGGGCTTCCGATCGGAACCGACAGTTGGTCCACGATCTGCCCATCCTGCTGGACCTCGATTCGTATCGCCAGATCGAAGACATCGAGTTCCTCCGCATGTTGCGAGACGAGGGGCTTTTCGCCGAGACGGACCCGTTGGGACCCGGGGATACGGACGCCTTCGTTGGCCTAGACACCGTCGGCCTGGCCCAAGATCCGACGACCGCCCGGCAGACGATCGAGCTGATGAGCCCCAACGAGCAAGAGCAACTGGGGCGGCGACACGAGCGGTTCGAATCGTTGCCGTCGGACGAGCAGCAGAAGATCCGCGAGTTCTACGATCGTCTCGAACAGGCGTCTGACGGCGATCAGTTGCGCGGTGTCATGCGACGCTATCATCAGTGGCTGACCACGCTTCCGCCCTACGAGAAGGTCGAGTTGGCCGAACTCGACGCGGAGGATCGGATGCAGCCGATCGAAGAGTTGTTGGCCGTCGAGCAACAGAGGCAAGTTCGGACGCAAGACATCGAAGGTGTGGTCAGTTGGCTCACGGACTATGCAAGCCGGAACGAAGCCCGGCTGTTGGAAACGCTGCCGGAAATGTTCAGGCTGCGTCTGAAGGAGTTTCCCGAGCCGTTTCGTCATCGCCTGTTGGGGCTCTCGATCTTGCAGCCGAGGCAGGATGCACCGGGAGAGAACGGAGACCCTCTGACCGAGGACGATCTGAAGGACCTCTGTTCGCATCTTTCGGAGCAGACCCGCTCAGAGCTGGAGGGGCTCTCTGCTTCCGACCGATGGAAGTGGATCCGGGGAACGGTCGCTTTGGCGTTTCAGCAAAGGCGGTTCAACACCAATCGGGATCTATTCCCGCAGGCGTCGGAAGAGGAACTCGATCGGTTCTTCGAGGAGGAATTGACTTCGCAGGAACGGGACCGCCTGCTGGGCCTGCCGGGCGATGAAATGCGCCGCGAGTTGCGCAGACAGTACTTCTCCAAGACAATGGGCTGGAAGTTTCCGACGCATCGATCGCGCCGCGGGCCGTACGGCCGAGGGCCCGGGTCACCCGGCTCCGACCGGGAACGCACGGGACCTCCCAGGAACGGCCTTCGGCCGGAACATCCCCGGGACGCCCCAGGGCCGCGCCCGCATGAGTCGAGCAAGGCCCCGGCTCCGCGCAACGGCGATAGCCCAGCACCGGTCGCCGAGAAAACAATCGGCAGCCTCGGCGAGCCGGCCCTGTTTTTCCGACTAACTACTTGACAACCGGCCAATTGGCAAGTCTACTAGAAGGTTAGGACTCGTTCGACTTGTGCCATTCGGCAACCCGTCGTCGGATCCTTTCGGAACTCATCGAGAAGAGCTTTTTGTCTTCGACCATGGGGTCGCCTTGGCCATTGCCGCCGGATCCTTGGTTGATCACTCACTCTTTGCGGAACAGAAGTGGCCTTCGCATAGGGGATGAGCATGCAGAGTCATCGCGGTAGATTCCGCGCGATTATCTTACTTTTCTTCCTCGTGTCCGGCGCAACCGGTCTGGTGTTGGAGGTCGTTTGGACGCGAATCCTCGGCACCGTGTTCGGCAATACGGTCTACGCCGCCAGCACCGTGTTGACGGCCTATATGCTTGGATTGGCGCTGGGTAGCGTGGTGCTGGGGCGCGTCGCCGATCGGAGCACCAGGCTGCTGCGGCTCTACGGTTGGCTGGAAGTGGGTGTGGGCCTCTATGCGATGCTCTTTCCGCTCCTGGCGGCGGCAAGCCTCGCGGTCTATGCGTGGTTCTATCGGACGGTCGAGCCCGGGTTCGCGCTGCTGAACGTCGTTCGCTTCACCCTTTCACTCTTGCTGTTGTTGCCGCCCACGTTTCTGATGGGTGGGACTCTGCCGGTGCTCGGACGCTTCCTGAGCAAAGCCAATCGCGAGCCGGGCCGGCAGGTCGGATATCTGTATGGCGTCAATACGGCGGGGGCCGTCTGCGGATGTTTCTTGGCCGGATTCGTGTTGCTGCAAGCGCTGGGCGTGACGGGATGCCTCGTCGCGGCAGGCAGCCTGGCCCTGAGTATCGGCGTGTTGGCCGTCTTGCTCGGACGCCGTGAAGACGAACCATCGCCCGAGATGACACTTTCGCCGGAAACGACGCGGCAAGGTGAATCGTCGAAAGACGCGTCGAAAAATGCTCGGCGCGGCAAACGACGCAAACGGAGCGTCAAGCCCCAGCCAACGGGAGCCGGCGCCGTTGAACTTGACACGGCCGAATCACTCCAGCCGATCACCCCGGCGACGTTTCGGCTGGTCGTGATCGCCTTTGCCGTCACCGGATTCTGTTCGCTCGCCTATGAAGTCCTCTGTACGCGAGTGTTGATTTTCGTCGTCACGACGTCGACCTATTCGTTCGTGACCATGTTGACGGTCTTCTTGACGGGCATCGCGCTGGGCAGTTTCCTTTCGGCCCGTTTTCTGGTGCCGCGTCTTCGCCGGCCCGTGCTCTGGTTCGGCCTGATCGAAGTCCTGGTCGGCATCAGTGTGCTCGTGTCGATCCCGATCTTGGCGCACTTGGAGAGGATCGATTTTCGGCTGGCATCGCACTTTCTTTGGAGTGGCGAGTGGCATTGGGTGCTCACCCGGTTCGCCGATGCCTTCGTCGTGCTGCTTCTGCCGACGCTGTTGATGGGAGCCGCCTTTCCGATCGTGACGACGGCCTGTCTGCGCGGCAGGACGACGGTCGGCCGGCACATCGGACAAGTCTATGCGGCCAATGCGATCGGCTGTGTGGCGGGCTCCTTCTCGGCCGGATTCATTCTGCTGCCGTTGCTCGGCACCCATCGAAGCATTCTGACCGTGGTGGCCGTCAACCTGGCCGTCGGCGTCGTTCTCGTATGGCGGGCGGGCGGACGCTCGGTCTGGACTCGCTCGGCCCTGGCGGTCCCCGTTGCGGCTGTGGCAGTCGGGGCGTTTATGCTGACGCCCTCCGACATCTTCTACAAGACGATCAACGCGTATCACAATCCGTGCGAAATCATCTTTCTCGAAGAACACGCCACGGGAACGGTCGCCGTACACGACTTGCCGGGAGCCGATCGGTTGATTACCGTTGCCGGCGTGAATGTGGCGGGCCGTTCGTTCATGCTGCGCACGACACAGAAGTTGCAGGGTTATATCCCGCTCTGCCTGCATCCCGATCCGAGGCGCGTCGTACAGATCGGCTTCGGCAGCGGCGAGACGGCGCGCGTCGGGCTCGAGTTCGGCGTCGAGGACTACACGGTCGTCGAGATCTGTCCGGCCGTCTTCAAGGCCGGGGCGTGTTTCGAGGAGATCAACCACGGCTCGTACCGCGACCCGCGAATTCGGCGCATCATCATGGACGGCAAGAACTTCGCCCAGCTCTGCGACGAGAAGTTCGATGTCGTAATGAACGATTCGATCTTTCCCGGCTCCAACGGCAGTTCCGCGCTCTACTGCATCGATCACTTTCGCAACTGTCGCGAGCGGTTGGCCGACGGGGGCTTGTTCTCCTGTTGGGTGCCGCTCGATCTGCGACCGCTCGAGCTACGCATGATCCTGGGAAGTTTTCAGAAGGTTTTTCCGCATACGTCGTTCTGGGTCGCCAGCAACTGTCTGAACAAACACGGACTGATCCTCGGCAGCCTCGAACCGCTGCGGATCGATTTCGAGCGGCTCAATGCCGTGATGAATCGTCCGGAGGTGGCGGCCGACCTCAGAGCGATTGCGATCAACAATGCCTATGACCTGCTGGATTGTCACGTGTGCGACGAGGACGCCGTTCGAGAGATGGTCGCCGATGCACCGATCAACAGCGACGACCGCCCGCGCCTGGAGTTCAGTTGTGCGATTCCGTCGACCAGACGCCGAGGGCTGGCGCCGGTGCTCGGCATGCTTCGTGCCCACCATGCGCCGATCGAGCCCAGCGTGATCAACTTCGTCGATGAGACTCGCGACCGTTACGAGCTTCAGCGCCGTTTTGCAGCGACGGGCCATATCCTGTACGCCCAAGTCGCCCAATTGATGGGGGACCGGGACGTGCGGCGTCGCGAGCTCGATTTGGCCCGTGTCGAATACCCGCTGGAAGTTCACATCGCAAGCTGCGAGGCGGAACTGGCCGAGGAAATCAGGGTACTGCGCTCCGCGGTGGCGGATCGGCCGAAGCATCGGCAGCTTGTGTGTCGGCTGGCCGACAAGCTCTACATGGCCTCGAACGATCGCGAGGCGGGCTATATCTATGAGGAATTGGCCCGAACACGGCCCCCAATGTCATCGCAGGTCTTCGTGCGACTCGCCGAGATCCGCTTCCGCGAGGGACAGGCCGACCATGCCGAAGCGGTTCTGCGGCAATGCCTGAAGTTCTGGCCCAGTTCAGCCGAAGCCCACGATCGGCTCGCCGGCATCTGTCTGAAGACCGGGCGCGTCGAGATCGCAAAACACCACATCGCCGAAGCGCTGCGTCTGGCCCCGACGGATCCTCGCTACCAGATACACTCGCAGCAGATCGCAGCGGTGCAGTGACCTCTAGGCCGTAGGCATTGGCACCGTACGGATGTAAGCATTCGCCGAACCCGTCGGAGAACCAACTTGTACGATGGGCCTCCGAGCCCGTCGGGGATTCCACGTCGACGGGCTCGGAGGCCCATCGTACAGTTGGCACGGGTTCGGCGAACACTTACGGCTCGACTAACGCAAGATCCCACTGAATAACGACTTACGTCTTCAACGCCGAATTCAACCCACAGATTCTGCCGAGGAGGCTAAAGTACATGGGCGATCAACCGCGGCCCCGCATCGTCGTCGGCGCGCGAGTCGACGGCGACGAGACGGTCTACTACGTTCGCGACAACGGTATCGGTATCGATCCGCGGTACCGGGAGAAGATCTTCAGCCTGTTCGACCAGCTCGACCGAACCAGCGAAGGATCCGGCGTAGGGCTGGCGCTGGTGAAGCGAATCGTCGAGGTCCACGGCGGACGCATCTGGGTCGAGTCGGCCGGCCCGGGATGCGGTTCGACCTTCTGTTTCGCGCTTCCCTCGCAAGAGAAATCGGCCGCGCGACTCGTCGTTGCCTGAGTGTGAGCAGCGCGTAGTGACCGCGTGTATGCGGCCGATGTCCCGGCCATACACGAGATTCTCGGTTTTTACAAACTTCTTACAACTCCGTGACACCCTGCTGACCACTCGATTGGGGAGAATGCGTAGAATCTGGGCACTAGACGTTCGTGTCCATTTTTCGTACGCTGTTCTGAAAAGGAGTTTTGGTATGGGTATGTGCAGATTCTCGAAGTTGTGTGGCGTGGCGTTTCTGGCGGTTGCAATGCTCGCCCCCTCGTGGCTGGCTGCGGCCCAGGTCAAGCTCGACGTCTCGATGGCCCAGCCTACGCTGTTGGCCGAGAAGAAACAGACGACCTACTTGAAGGTCGGCCTGACCGGGTTCAAGATCTCACCCGAGAGTGATCGGGCCCCGATCAACGTGGCCTTGGTGCTCGACAGGTCGGGATCGATGTCGGGAACCAAGCTGGCCAAAGCCAAGGAGGCCGCCTGCCTGGCCGTCCGGGGGCTCGACAGCCAGGACATCGTTTCGATCGTCACCTATGACTCGACCGTGCAGGTCCTCGTGCCGGCCACGAAACTGACCGACAAGGAGGCTGTGTGCAGCAAGATCAGACGCATCGAGTCGGGCGGATCGACGGCCCTGTTCGCCGGCGTCAGCAAAGGGGCGGCCGAATTGCGGAAGTTTCTCGACCGCAGTCGCGTCAACCGCGTGATCCTGCTCTCCGACGGCCTGGCAAACGTCGGCCCCAAGACGCCCGGCGAATTGGGCGACCTGGGTGCGTCGCTCGTGAAGGAGGGGATCTCCGTGACGACCTTGGGGCTGGGGCTCGACTACAACGAGGACCTGATGGCCAAGCTGGCCCTGCGAAGCGACGGGAACCATCTGTTCATCGAGAAGGCCGAAGATCTGGCGAAGGTGTTCGATTTCGAGTTGCGCCACGCGCTCTCCGTGGTTGCCCAGGAAGTGTCCATCGCGATCAAGGTCAGCCCGGAAATTCGCCCCGTTCGGGTGCTGTGCCGGGAGGCGGAGATCAACGGGCAACGCGTGGTCGTGCAGATGAATCAACTTTACAGCGAGCAGGAAAAGTACGTGATGCTGGAGGTGGAAGTGCCGTCGACCAAGGCCGGCCAAACCCGTCAGATCGCTCAAGTCGACGTTTCCTACGCCAACATGGAGACGAAGACCACCGACCGGCTCAGCAGCACGGTCAGTGTGAACTTCAATCCGTCGGAAGAAGTCGTTCGGCGGAACACCGACGCCGCAGTGATGACCGAATGCGTGTTGCAGATCGCCAACGAGAAGAACATGCTGGCCACGGCCTTGCGAGACAAGGGCGATATCGAGGGAGCCCGGCAGGTGCTCATAGCCAACGGTCGGTACCTCGGTGAGAATGGCAAATTGTATGCTTCGGAGAAACTCCGACGGTACGGCGCCGACAATGAGTATCAGGCGAAAAACCTTGAGGGCGCAAATTGGGCGCGTAGCCGGAAGATGATGCGTGAGTCCCAGCATGGCACTACGACGCAATTACCAACATTGCGATATTCGAGCAGCGGTGAACCCAAACGTTGAGAAATGTCCTGTATAGCCCGGGCGTCCACGCCGGCAGTTTTCGTCGCGTGGACGCCTCGGCAAATCGCTATTTGATCGTGTAGCTACCGTCGCCAGACGGTGGCAGACGCCGCCTTTTGGGAGATATTGCCTCCCACCGACCACGCTCTGGCGAGCGTGGCTACCGTTCTAGGGCAAAGCCTAGCGAGGGTGCGTGGCTAAGAAACAGATTATCCTTTTCCTGTTGATCGTCTGTCTGCCGCTAGCGACGCTGGCTTGGCTCGGGTCGCGGCTTGCGCATAGCGAGCGAGGTATGGTCCGGCAGCGGTTCTGCGAACTGCTGATCGGAAAGCTCCAAGACACCGACGGTGTCATCGCCTCGCACTTCGGGCGGCGCCGGCGTGAACTGCTAAAACTGACCGAACTGGAAGTCTTCGACCTGGAGCATCTGCGGCAGATCGTTCGTCGGCACCCCTATGTCGAGCAACTGTTTGTTTTGGAGGCCGACGGTTCCGTCCTGCACCCCGACCCGGCCCCGGAATCGAACGCCGCTGCACTGAACGAGGCCGAGCGCGAATTCCTCGTGCAGGCCAAGGACGTCTTCCTCAACAAGGAGTTGGTCAGCGGCAGTGCGGGCGACGACGAGACGGCCGGCCTTGTGACCGACGGTTGGTATCTGCAATACTGGGGGCCCGGCCTGCAACTGATCTTCTACCAGCGGCTTCCCTCGGGCCGCGTGGTCGGCGTTCTGGTGCCTCGGGCTCGATGGATGGCCGACCTGATTGCCGACTTGCCCGAGACGATCCCCTCGCCGAGGTCCGCCGAAACGCCGGCGTCTCAGTCGCGAGTCTGTCTGGTCGATTCGGACGGCACGACCGTCTACCAGTGGGGACCGTTCGAGCCGGACGACGGCACAGAACCGGTTGTCGAGTTGCCGCTTTCCGAGCCGCTGGGCTCTTGGCGGCTACAGTATTTCGTCGACGGCGGGCAATTCGCCACCGCCGGGCGAAGCGCCTATTTCAACCTCTTCTCCGCACTCGCGATGCTCGCAGTCGGCCTGGTCGTGGCGGCCGTTTATTTCTATCGCGAGTATGATCGGGCAGTGCGCGAGGCATCGCAACGGATCAACTTCGTCAACCAGGTTTCTCACGAGTTGAAAACGCCGCTGACGAGTATCCGCATGTATGCCGAGCTCTTGCAGATCGATTTGGAAGGGCTCGGCGCAGACGAGGTTCCCAAGGCACGCGGCCATTTGGAGGTCATCGTCGCCGAGAGCCAACGGCTCAGCCGTCTGATCGGCAACGTGTTGACCTTTGCCCGGCAGCGCCGAGACAAGCTCACGTTGCGCAAATCGACCGGCTGTGTCGACGAAGTGATCGCCCGGGTCATCGAGGGTTTCTCGCCGGCATTTGCCCAAAGCGGCATTGAAGTGACGTTCGACGGCTCGGCCGATTCGACCGTGATGCTCGACGTCGACGCGGTGGAGCAGATCCTGGGCAACCTGTTGAGCAACGTTGAGAAGTATGCGGCAGAGGGTGGACAAGTGGCGATTGCCAGCCGCCGACAAGCCGAGTACACGACGATTGAAGTGGCCGATCGTGGGCCCGGGATTCCGGCCGCTTCCAAGAAAAGCGTTTTTCGACCGTTCTACCGGCTTTCCGACCGGATCGAAGGCCGCACGGGAACCGGCATTGGGCTGTCGATCGCCCGGCAACTCGCCCGACTCCATGGCGGGGACGTCACCCTGGGGGACTGCGACACGGGCGCCCGATTCGAGGTACGTTTGCACACTCCGGCCGAACTGAATGACCAATGATCAATGTTCAATGACCAAATCCCTCGAACATTGATCATTGAACATGGATCATTGAACATGGATCATTGAACATCCCGAACGAGGCCCTCCAGTGAAAGTTTTGCTTGCCGAGGACGATAAGTTCATTCGCGACGGATTGGCCGAAATCCTTCGGCTCGAAGGCTATCGGGTCGTGCTGGCGTGCGACGGCGAGTCGGCCTTGAGGTTGTTCGAGTCCGAGTCGCCCGACTTCGCTTGCCTCGACATCATGA
>JAZFUB010000024.1:0-11038 GCA_036447015.1 Thermoguttaceae bacterium
CACTTCCCGGGTATTCTGGGCGAGTTATACTTGGTGCGGGCCATCTGGGGAAACCGTGGCAAATGGATAAGCCGACTGGAGAAAATCTGGACGTTTCGAGCGGCTCAAAGCCCGGGCAAGGAGACGGAACGCCCCTGGGACCTCGCCGTTTCCTTGGCATTCAATTCGACTGTTGTGGTGTCTACGCAAGGGTTTACGTCAATCGAGACGGTACCGCCTACGAGGGGTTCTGCCCGAGATGTTTCAAGCCGGTTCGGATCGGCATCGGCTCGGGCGGTACCGATTGCCGCTTCTTCACCGCGTATTGAACCAAATGCCCGTTTCGAGTATTCTTCCGCAACTATGGACTATGAAGTTCAACGTTGCACCCGACATTGCGAGACCAGCGGCCGCGATTTGGTTCCCGGCGAATCGTTCTATTCGGTATTGGTTGCCGAAGGAGCCGAGCTGCGGCGTTACGACTATTCGCTCGAAGTCTGGCAGGGACCGCCCCCGGGCACCGTCGGTTGGTGGAAGTCGCAGATCCCCGACCGCAATGCCCAACGCAAGCATTGGGCGCCGAACGATGTGATACTGCACTTCTTCGATGAACTGGGCCGGCAGCCCGACAAGCAGGACATGCGATACGTTCTCTCGCTGCTGTTGGTCCGTCGTCGGGTGATGCGGCTCGAAGAGAGTGAAACGGACGAGCAAGGCCGCGAGATGATCGTCCTTTACTGCCCCCGCCGCGAAGCCACCTACAAGGTGCCCGTGGCCACGCCGGACGAAACTCGGGCCGAAGCGATTCAGGAAGAATTGGCCAAATTGCTCGAATAGCCTACTGAGTAGCCTTTTGGGAGAATCCATGGACGGATATCGAACTCGCCTGCTGTTGCTGGTCGCCGTGGGGCTGACGGGTCTCAGCGGGGCCAGTTGTCCGGGCAACCTCAGCCCGTTTCCTCCACCGCCGCCCCCGGTCTTGCCGTCCACTGCGACCTTGGACCAGGTGATCGAGGTCGTCAACCGGAACAACGCACAGATCCACTCCTATACGACGACTCGGGCAACGCTCAGTTCGCCCGGGCTGCCGTCGCTGCGAGCCAGCTTGGCCTTTCAGCGGCCAGGGCGGTTTCGACTGCGTGCCGAAACACGTTTGACCGGGCCCGAGTTGGACGTGGGTGCCAACGACGAACACTTTTGGTTCTGGGTCAAGCGGAACCAGCCTCCGGCCGTCTATTTCTGCCGGCACGATCAGTTCGCCTCCAGCCGGGCAAGGCAACTGCTGCCGATCGACCCGAACCTGGTGATCGAGGCCATGGGGACCGCCTGGCTCGATCCGGCGCTGCCGCACCAAGGCCCCTTCTTCTCGCCGACCGGGGATCGGGTGGAAATACGCACGATCCGCGAAACGGCCGAAGGGCCCATGACCCATGTCACGGTCGTCGACACGCAGCACGGCTGGGTCGTCGAACAGCGAGTCTTCGACGCCCGGGGCCAAATGCTGGCTCGATCGATTGCCACACGTCACCGAACCGACCCGGTCAGCAATCTCGTGATGCCGGGCCAGGTGGAAATCACTTGCCCATCGGCCCAGTTCACGATGAAGATCGAACTGGGACCCGTTCAGATCAATCGTCTCACGGGAGATCCGGCAGAACTCTGGGCAATGCCGACCTATCCGGGCTATCCGGTGGTCAACCTGTGCGATCCCTCCGGGCAATTCCACCACACCGTGTCGCCGACGGCCATCTCTGCCAGACCGAGCTTGAACGACGGAGGATGGCGAGCTTCGGGCGACTGGCAATAAGTTACCCGCTGAGCTTGCTCCGCGCTGAGAACGATGGGGCAACGCCAGCGCGATGCAAGCATCGCGGCTAACATTTTCACTCACCGTTAACAACGAATCAATAGTCTACTTCTCGCCCCGCAGCGAATCCAGGTAGTCGGCCGTGTCGTCGGTGTAGTCGAGATCGCCCGGATTGTATTCGAACCGTCGTGGAGAAACGGCCATGTCGACGACAATGTCGTAAAACTCCATCGTCACCATGGCTCGGGTCGACCGCTGCGAAACCGTTCGACGGTACTCGATTCGGTAAGGGAACAGGTCTTCGTGTCTCAGGTGCAGCACGACCAGGTCGGGCAAGTGCGGGGGCAGACGGCTCGGATCGAGTGGCGTGGCCGCCCGGCCTTCTTCCCTTAGCTTGGGAACGGCGCGGGCAAGCTGCTCGGGTTTCCATTGCCCCTGAATCCGCCAAACGAGCTGCCCCTGTTTACCCAATCTCCCCAATTGAGCGTCAGTGAAGTCGAAGGAGGCGTGCAGGCCACGAAGGATCTTGGCCAGCCCTCCCTCGGCCTGCAACATGGCCGGCTGATCAAACCGAGGTGTTTCCGTGTCCGCCCTTTCCAGTTCTTTAGCCACCTGGTCGAGATCGATACGACTTAACTGCTCTGTGTCCAATACTTTGCGCTTCGTCCAGAGAAATCGACGGCCATTCTTGTCCGGCAAAGCCGCCACCTGCACGAGGCTGCTTGCCTGCTCGCCGTGCTGGATCTTCAGTTCCAGCCGCACCAGGCGGTCGCGACCTTGAAGTTGCTCGAGATAGATCCCTGAGCCCACCAAGCGTTTGCCGAACAGGTCGATCTCTTGGCGGATTCTGGCCACGACGGAGCGGCGCATTTCCAGGATCCGCAAGGCGTCCTCCAGGAGCGATTGGGGATCCGGAGACTCATCGCTCTGATCGTAACTCTCTTGCTGAACGTTGCTTACGCCTTCGTACGGGGATCCGCTGCGTAGCGTCCCCTCGACCGCAGCGCCGTGGCTTTCGCCGGATGGAACGACTTCCTGCCCGAAGGCCACCGCCGCCAGCATCGTCGCCGCCAGCATCGTCGTGGCAAGCATTCTCTGGACAAGCATCGTTGAGGCCGGCATCCGAGCCGATGGGAAGCTGAGGGGTTTGCGCGTCATTTTGCCGGTATTAACGGATTTACCAAAGAATCGTGTTGTAACAGGCCGACCAATAGTTCCCAGGCAGACATCCTGCGCAATCGAACACTGCGCCGGACGCCCTTCGTTGCAAGCCGACATTGTAAGACGGCTCTGTGACGGGGTCCATGTCAATCGTCTTCGGCAGGTCGATTGCGGCCGGCGGAAAGAGAACCTGGAATTAGCAAAGGAATTCGTCTCATGCTTGCGTGCCTACCCGGAAGGCTTCGGGGACATTGGGGCCAAGCGACAGACAGGGGGGACATGATGAGGTTCATCGTTCTAGTGGTTTCGATCGTTGCCGTGGCAATCGGCGGTTGCAGCGTACCGTTGCACGACAATCTTCCGCCAACGAGCATGTTGATGGAGCCCGGTCCGGGCGTCGGAGGGCCCGGTCCCGGCGTGATGACCTCCATGCCAGGCGCTCCGATGGTGAATCGATCCTCGCAAATCGCGTTCATCGGCCCGGAGGGAATGACCGTCGCCTGGGACGTGAGTATGCCGGGCCAGTTCGACCCAGGCCAGTTCAACTCCGAGCCGCTGATCTGCCCGGGTCGCTACAACTTCCCACAGGGAGCCATCTATCGGCTGAAGTTGACCAACATTCCGGGCCGTCCGGGCGTGGAATTGTATCCGACGTTGGAGGTCGGTCCGTCGATGCCGCGAACCGAGGCCTTCCTCTCGCACAACACGATACCGGTCCAATTCACGCCGGAAGATTTCGACCAGGTGCTTACGGGCAACTTCGTGAGCAAGGTGATCTACCTGCCGGACGCGGAGTATCAGGAATTGGCGATCGCCGGCGTCGAAACACTCGTGAGCACACGATTGGATCCGGGCGTGGACCCGATCGTCGAAGCCGACCGTCGCGGGGCGATTCTCGGTGTGATTCGGCTCGGCAACAAGGACCTGGAGATCCCCGGCGAGATGGCCGAAGCCTCCGGCGTGATGCCGATCGGTTACATGCAGCCGATCGGTGGGGCCGCTGCCGGCGGTGTGCCGCATCCGATGGCCGCGCCGATGGGCGGAACAACGATGCCGACCGGCTACATTTCCGGCGTCACGGGTCCGCAATATGGAATGCCAATCAGCGGCACGCCGATCGGACTGCCCGGTCCGCCGCATGTGCCGCTGGGGATTCCCGCCGGCTTGCAGCGACATGCCATCAAGAATCACACCCGCGTTCATATGCCGGGTCCGACTCAGCACATCAAGATCGACGTGAAGCAGAGCCCCGGGTTCAGCTATCCGAGGCCGGCGAACCACGCCTTCATCACCGAACGGACGACCGGCCCGCTGGGGACCAACCGCCAGCCGCTCGGCAACCTTCATCAGGTGATCGGCACCCGTGGTGGCACGCCGGCGTATGCGTATCCGAGCGAAGGCGGGGGATACTAAGAACTCGTACAGGAATTACTTGCCAATTCAGTTCTTGGGTGTTGGCTTTGAGCAGTGAGCAGTGAGCTTTGAGCTTTGAGCTTTGAGCAGTGAGCAGTGAGCTTTGAGCAGTGAGCAGTGAGCAGTGAGCAGTGAGCTTTGAGCAGTGAGCAGTGAGCTTTGAGTCATGGGCTTTCCCACTGCTCATAGCTCATAGCTCAAAGCTCACTGCTCATAGCCAAATAGGGAAGTAATTCCTGTACGAGTTCTAAGAGTAACGTTCCCGCACAGTCTCCTGCGAGGGGACGAACGTTATGTCGAATCGCAACGCAACCGACGCAAGCTTTACGTCTTGTTCGACATCGAGAACCAATCCTTATACCTATCCTTTCGAGCCATCCGTGACAATGGTCCACAAGCTCCGCTGTCCGACACCCGAGGAACTGCTTACTGGAAGACGAGTTGTTCGCACGATAACAATGGTGACGCTTCTGTGCCTGGAGACGGTTTTCGCTGCCGTCGCTCAGGAGCCGGGCGTACACTATTGGCATCAGGGCGTTATGCCACCGGGAGCGATTGGCGGTAGACAACTCCAGCGGGGCGGACCATTGCACGGATTTTTTCAGCCGGTTCAGATCAAGGCCCCGACCGGGGCCTTGGTCTCGCTGGCTGAAAGCGGGTCCTTCGAGGAACCCCAAAAGGCGCCTCGGCGCGTCGGCATGCTGATCGGACAGGTCTATCGGATTCGCGTGATGGGTATCCCGCGAAATCCCGGCATGGAAGTCTTCCCGACGATCGAAATCATCGACCGACTCTATACGCCCCGCGACCAGATGGATCGTTTCGCCATTCCGGTCGAGTTGACGCTGGCCGATCTGGAGTTGGCGTTGCAGGGGAAGTTCGTCACTCGGGTAATCTATCTGGAAGACCCGGCCAACGCCCTGCCGGTACCGGACGATCCGGGCGCGCAGGACTGGTTCGAGGCGGCGCCGGGCCAGGACCCCTTGGCCGTGGCCGACGCGCTGGGCCGACCGGTGGCCATCTTGCGTCTGGGCGGCCGGCTGCCCGACCATGCGGCGCGGCCGAATGAACACTTTCTATACGGTTGTCCGCCTGTGGTGAAGTACCCCCGTCGCGCTGCCGCGCCGGCACCGATCCCATCAGTACCAAGCCCAGCGGTGGCGGAGGATCGTCGACCATGAACCTCCACGCTGCACCGCAATCCACGACTTGGCGAATGCTCTTGATTGGGCTGTGCGCGCTGATCCTTTGCTCGTGCCGCGGCCCGATCCAATCGCGACATGGCGAGCATGCGTTGCCGGTTCCCTACGACAATCAGACGCTACCGCCGGAGGCCTTCGCCGGACCGATGGCCGACCACGTGGCGACCGATCCACCCGTCGGGCCACGCGGCGGACCACCCGGCATGGAACAGGGCGTGCCGCTGGCCTACATGCCGGCCGGTCCCTGGGCACCGCCGGGGATGAGCCAGCCATGGCCGCCGGACGAGTACCTCCGCGACGGCGGCGACCGAGGATTGCCCGCCGAGGTCTCCGAGCAATGGGAAGTTTTGGGCCTGGAGCTGGAAGACACGATCGCGCACTACGACACGGTCGAGGGCGAGCGGGTCGTCGAGCCGTCGAATCGCGTGCACATCTACAGTCCCCGATTCGGTGCCGTTCGCCAGGTCGTCAGTCTTCGGGCCAACGAGCAGCGACGCCGCACCGCGGGCATCCATTCGCCGATGACGCTGGTGGGTCCGACCACGGTGCAAGTCGTCGCCGACAGCAAGCAGAATATCCAGGCAGAGCGTCAGATCGGCACGAAATCGGCCGTCGACTTCCGCACCCGACAAGGCGACGGGGTCCTTTCGAGCAGGGTCGGCGTGTGGGGCTTCCAGCAGGACCTCTTCATGCCGTACGAGAACGTTCGCGTCATCCGCCAAGGTGTCCTTGAGGGTGCGGAGATGGCTTGGCTGGCCCGGGGTCATACGGCCGCCGTCGCCTGGACACACGAGCAGGCCGTGCAGATCATCCTCGATCAGAGGGCCGCCATGGCCGAAACGGCCCATGAGAGCATCGAATCGGTCTATACCCTCAAGCGGCCGCCGGCCAGTCCCAGGCTGCGTGTGATCAAGGTCGCCTCGACCGGTGCCGCCGGACCGGGTGAGGAAGTGTCCTTCACGATCCGGTTCGACAACGTGGGCAACCAGGTGATCGGCAACGTCACGATCATCGACAACCTGACCACGCGGTTGCAGTACGTCGACGGCAGTGCCCAATGCAGTCTCGACGCCGAATTCTCGACGCAGACGAACGAGGGAGACTCACTCGCAGTGCGATGCGAAGTCGCCGATCCGCTCGAACCGGGCGAAGGCGGCATCCTCCGCTTCCGTTGTATCGTCCGTTGAACGGAAACGGCAGATCCTACCGGAATACGATGCAACGAATCGAGTTGCCAAGTCCTGCTCCGTGACGCATAATTGCTTTAGAGACACTCCAACAAGGAATCGTAGTTCCATGCTTTCAGACACCAGTTTCGGCTACACGGAAATCCATTTCGCACTGCCACCGCAGGCAACGTTCACCTCGTCCGAGCCGGCCGGTCCTGCGTGTCCGGTGACGCGCGAGACGCTGGGCCGCGCCAACCCGCATCTCAGCCCCGAAGAGGTCGAACTGAAATTCGTCGAACTCCAATACGGCAGGCAGCAGGCAAAGCAGGTCCGAGAGACCATGATGCGCCGCCGAGCAACCAGCCCCGAGCCGCGTTGCCACGTCGATCATTACTACGGCTGAGCCCTCGCCCGGCCGCCGTTGGATCGTTCGCCAACATGCTTACCCGGCGTTGGATCGTTAGCCGCGGGGCAAGCTCCGCGGCTAACCGTCACTCGCCTCACGCCCTTGTTTGGGCTTGACCTCGGCCGCCCCCAGGTCGTAGAGTGGTGTCCCCCCGCCCCGCTGTGCCCTATCGTGTACGTTCCGTGACGACCCAACTGCAACAATCGGCCGAATTCCGCTGCCCCGGCGAACCCTATCCGATCAGCCGGGCGGTTCACCTTGGACGGATGGCCCGATTCTATCCGGGCTGTCGGCAGTGTCCGTATCGGGACGACACGGGCACGCTGTCGACCAGGCAGGTCGAGCAGTTGGCCGAAACGCGGTCCCGGGGTCCCGCGACATCGCTGCTGCACGACGAGGGGGCCGCCGGCGTTTATCTCAATGATCTGACGCCCGCGATCGCTCGGGAGATGGCCGCCGCGCTGGGGATCTCGCTGCAACGCCACGCGGCGTCGGAAGATGCCCCGACGGACGAAATTGCCACACAGTCGGCTCCGGTTGTCGTCCTTGGCGGCGATGGTCGGCCACTGACCGGCCCCATGGTGGCGGCCGTCGGTGAAGGGCTTCGGTTCGCCGGTTGCAACGTCGTCGACGTCGGACCGACGACGAGTCCTTGCGCGGCTTTCGCGATCGACCATCTGGGTGCGTCCGGCGGCGTGTTGGTCGGTAACTCCGGCAACGCGACACATACGGTGGGGCTGAAGTTCTGGGCCGACGGACCCCACCCCATCTCCGCGGGCAAACGATTGGACGCGATTCGGCAGGCCTACGAAGCGGGCGTCGATCGGCCGACACGTGTCTACGGCTCGTTGCGTCGATTCCAGGCCGACGGGCCCTACCTGGCAACCCTGAGAGAAACCTACCACGGTTTGCGACCGTTGCGCGTCGTGCTGTCGACCTCGTCGGGACCGGCGGCCGGATTCCTCGACAAGCTGACCGAGCAACTCGCCTGCCGAATCCTTCCCGGGCGAACGAACCGCGAGCGACTCGGCGACCAGGTGCGGGCCGACCAAGCCCACCTGGCGGCCGTCATCGACGACGACGGCGAGACGTGCCGCGTGCTCGACGAAGCCGGGCGACCGGTTGCGCCCGAGCGCCTGTTGCTGCTTGTCGCACGCCATTCTTCGCAAAGCGTCCCCGGTGCGATCCTGGTACTGGAGGACGGGGCCGACGGGCCGTGTGTCGAGGCACTTCGGGCCCTTGGGCTTCACACTGTCCACGGCGGTCCAACTCGGGCCGACATGCAACGGACGATTCGCCGGCACGACGCATTGCTCGGCGGCGGCCGAAGCGGTCGGTTCTGGCACACGCACACGGGCATCCCCTTGCCCGATGGGCTGACGACGCTCAGCCTGCTGTTGGTGATCCTCAGCCAAAGCGACCGCCGGCTGTCCGAGGTGCTCGACCGGCAGGCGAAGGTTGGGTAGAATGGTTGTTCCATCAGCGCGGAGCAAGCTCCGCGGCTAACATTTTCACACGTTGTTAGCCGCGGGGCTTGCCCCGCGCTGGCGGTTTTTCGACCCTACCCCAACGAAGGACACAATATCGATGACCAAACACTGGCTGGCCCAGCGGACCAACTGCTTCGATGCGTCGGGTATCCGCAAGGTGTTCGACCTGGGGGCGAAGATGACCGACCCGATCAATCTCTCGATCGGTCAGCCCGACTTCGACGTTCCCGAGCCGGTCCGTCAGGCGGCCGTCGACGCGATCGGCAGCGGCAAGAACGGCTATGCCCTGTCGCAGGGGATGCCCGTGCTTCGGGAGAAGTTGCAGGCGAAGGTCGACGCCCAGTACGGCCACGACGATCGCGAGGTGTTCGTCACCAGCGGGACCAGCGGCGGGCTGATGCTGGCGATGTTGGTCCTGCTGGACCCGGGCGACGAAGTGATCGTCTTCGATCCGTTCTTCGTCATGTACGACGCGCTGGCGGGCGTGGCCGGCGGCAAGGTCGTCTACGTCGACACGGCGCCCGACTTCCACATCGATCTGCAGCGAGTGTCCGATGCGATCACGCCACGGACCAAGGCGATTTTGTTCAACAGCCCGGCCAATCCAACCGGCGCCGTCGCGAGCCGAGAGGAAGTGCGCGGCCTGGCCGAATTGGCGGCCGAGCGCGACGTGCTGCTGCTTTCCGACGAGATCTATCGCGAGTTCTGCTACGAAGAGCCGCTCGTCTCGCCGGCCCAGTTCAATCCGAAGACGCTGGTCGTCGACGGTTTCAGCAAGAGCCACGGGATGCCCGGCTGGCGGTTGGGATTCGCCCACGGCCCGTCGGACGTGATTCACGAGATGATCAAGCTGCAGCAATACAGTTTCGTCTGTGCCCCGCACCCGTTCCAATGGGCCGGGGCCGTGGCCATGGACGTCGACGTCAGCGGCCACGTCGACGCCTATCGCCGCAAGCGCGACATGCTCTACGAGGGGCTGGCCGACCGTTATGAGATCGTCAAGCCGGGCGGAGCGTTCTACATGTACCCGAAGCTGCCCTGGGGAACCGGCATGGAGTTCGTCGCCAAGGCGATCGAAAACAATCTACTGGTCATCCCCGGCAACATCTTCAGCCGCCAAGACACCCATTTTAGGATTTCCTACGCGGCGGAGGACAAGACGATCGAGCGGGGGATCGAGGTGTTGCGGAAGTTGGCACGGGAGGGATAAGAACGTATGCGAACCAACACGAAGGTATTGCTGGCGATCATTGTGTTGCTGACGTTGCTCCTCGGATGGTCCTTCGTAGGCGATGCGGCGAAGCTTGTCCGAATTGCCTTCGCCGAAGAACAAACGCAGATCTTCGAGGGGATGAGAGAAAAGGCCCGTGATGCACTGAATGAGGATCCGCCCGACGTACAGTCGGCCGTTATATCTCTACAATACGCGTACTACTACTATCCGTCGGGAACGAAGCAGGCGAAAGGCTCCAAATTGGATCGCGTTGTTGAAAGGGCCCGAGACTCGTGTGCCCGCGAGATCATCAGCATGCTGCGAGTTTCCACGGGCGAGGACTTGGGCGACTCTCCTGAGCCTTGGATTGAGCGTTACGGCCAGTGAGTTGGCTCATCCTGCCACTCGTTGCTCGGCCAGCCGACGCAAACGTTGGACGATTTCCGGTCCGCCGTGTTCCCGCTGTTGGGCCCTTGCCCGACGTGCGCGACGCTGCCTGCGATGAAGATACGCGTCGGCATCCTCGCGATTGCGCAGGTACCAAGCGATGATTCCGTGAACCTGTTCCAGTGTCAGGGTCGGAAACTCGATGGCCATCTCCTCGGGCAAACTACCCGCGAGGTAGGCTGACAGTAGATGCTCGATACCGACTCGCGTCCCCTTCACACGGACATCGTCCTCGGAGTGCATTTCAAGGTAAAGACTGTCGAGTGTCATCGTTGCGACCACCACCTTCGGCGTAATTGATCATCCATACGATAGTATACGCGACACGCAAGGTCATTGCAAGTCACTCCAACGAGCAAGCCCGGCGTTGGTCCGTTACCGACGCCGGGCTTGGCTGATTTCCCGGAGGGGAAGCATCGTTGGTAGTAAGACGCTTCTTACGCGCTCTTCGGTTTCGGCTGGGGCAGCGGGAACAGTTCCTGCCGTCCCATGACCATGTCGTCGGTGATGCGAAACTTGGTCCCGTCTTCCTGCTCGGGCAGTTCGAACAGGATGTCGAGCATGACTTCTTCGATGATCGACCGTAGCGCCCGGGCTCCGGTCTCCTTCTCCAAGGCCCGTTGGGCAATCGCGTCCAGCGCCTTCTCGGTGAACTCCAACTCGCTGCCCTCCATGGCGAACAGTGCCCGATACTGCTTGACCAGTGCGTTCTTCGGCTCGCGCAGTACGCGGACCATTGCGTCAGAATCCA
>JAZFUB010000025.1:0-3579 GCA_036447015.1 Thermoguttaceae bacterium
ACTGCGCAACGCCTTGGGTGTTTCGACACTGAGCGTGGTGACTTTCAACTGCGAATCCGGATGATCGCCGCTCCAGGTCGATTCGTATAGGATGAGCGTTCCCGTGACGTTGCTTTCGTCACAAACCAGGTGAAGCTCCCACGGCTGGTCGATCCGGTTCTCCCGGTCGAGCCACTGCGGATCCGGCACCAGGGCCTCGTAGTACAGTTGTCCCGTCTCGGGCGGTTCCACGCGAATGCCGGAGTCGGTATCGATCAGGCCGATGATGCGGCAGACTTTCCGTACCTCCGCCAGTCGCAGTGCGGCGTCGAAACGGACCGAGACATACGGATCGTGTCCCTCTGTGATCAACGCGTCCATCTTCCCGAGCACCAGCGGAAGTTCCGGCCTCTCGACAATCGCTTTGCCGGTCCCATCCTTCAACAGAAACTCGACGGACATGGCTGTCTCGGCCGGTCGTCGAACTTCCAGCACCAGGTCCATGACTCGCTGCCGACCGTCCTTATATTCGGGTTCCAGGCGGATCGTCAGCAATTCGTTCTTCGCAAATCCGTATTCGGGGCCGATGACCAGGGAGCCGTAAATGTCGCTCTTTCGAGCACGTCGCGGAACATCGAGCACCGCGATCGGGTCGTTGTAGAGGGAGGCGACCGACTTGGGCTCCACCACGTCGGCCGCATAGACACGCCCGGAGTCAGGCTCCCGACCGTTCATCAGGAACGAGCCGGTGAAAACAAAGCCGTCCTCGGGAAGTGACTCTCCAAGGTTCCTGTCCATCACCAGACATTCAAGTCGTACCGGCGGGGAAGCGTCATCCTTCTCGTCCCTTGCCGCGACGTTCAGCAGGACACGCTCTCCCTTAGGCCAGAATCGGAGCCGCGCTGGATCGAGCGGCTTGCCCGGCTTCATGCCGATAAAGACCAGGGCCTTGTGGACATCGCTCGGCTTGGCAAACGACCAGAGGAGCGATTCATAACCCTTGCCGCTGTTCGAACCGATCAGAAGAAACTCGACGATCGAGTCGGGGGCCAAGCCGGTCGCCTCGGCCAGGATCTCGACGCGTTGTTCTTTCTTTCTAGCGATCAGGCCGGGCAGAACGAGTATGTCGGCCACGTCTTTGTATTGCGAGAGGTTGGCCCGATGGATTTCTTCGACGTGTGCAGCGTTCTTCGGGCGATCGCCATACTGGGCCGGCGGCTCGTCTTGGTTCTCTTGGCCGAAGACACTCGCAGTCACCGACAGCAGGAGCGACAGAAAGGCCCAGTGGCGATATCGATCGAAAGGTCCTGTCATTCCGATTGCTGCAATTCTTGAGGAAGTCGCGTTGGTACACGTGATTGGCACTGCAACCAGCATACCACGGCCGACGGCGGGTGCCCAGCGTTCCCTGCGACGAACCACCCCACCGTTTAGCCGTCGCCGGCACGGCGACTTGGCGGAAAGTGTGCCCGAGCGTCAAGTCGCCGTGCCGGCGACAGCTAAACGGGAAAGTTTCATTTCGGCTGATCCCTAGAACCCACGCGCCGCCTTGATGTCGTCGAAATCGCGCAGATGATAGTCGATACCCGTGAAGTCGAGCACTCGGCAGAGCCCTCGCAGTGCCACGCCCATTCCGTCGGGTCCGCTGAAACCGCCGAACTGGCCGCCGCCCTTGACGTGGGGTTCCAGGTCGAGGAACACACCCGGGATGCCGCGACGACGCAGCTTGCGTTGCAGTTTCGGCAGAATGCGTTTCAGCTCGCGGAGGATCGCTTCATGGGCCGCATCGCCCTGGTCGGCCGGCACAAAATTGGCCAAGGCCTCTTCGTCGATATGCCTGCTTCGGGCGACCGCCTTCGGGCTGTGATAGTCCTTGATATGGACCCAGCCGAGTCCGGGCATCATCGCCTTGAACTGTTCGAGCACTTCGTTCGGCGAATAGCCCTGCACGATGATGTTGGCCGCATCGAAGATCAGCACCATGGCCGGGTGGTTCACGTGGCGATAGATTTCGGCCAGAAGGTGCCCGTTCTCGCCGACCAGGTTCGGCTCGACTTCGAGCCCGAAGGTCAGGTCCGATCGGTGACAGGCCTCGGCGATTTGGCCCAACTGATCGACGGCCTGGGGGAGATGCTCCTTCGGGTCGGTTCCCTTGGGGTAATAGAAGGAGAACCCGCGGATCAGCTTCGATTCGAACGCATGGGCCAGGTCGCACGCCTTTTTCACCTCGCGGCCGAGGTACTTTTTGAACGGCACAAAGGCATTCTTGGTCCCGTCGTCGACATTGCGAAGTTTGACCTTGCCGATGGGCGACCCGATCGAGGAGACGTTCAGCCCATATTCGTCCTGGAGATGGCGCACCTTCTGGATCTCGGACCGAGTGAGTTTCATCACGTTCTTGATGCCGCTGCCGGCATCGATGAAGCGAATGCTGTAATACTGCAACCCCAGGGCCGCGAAGGCGGCAAACTGTTGTACGGCAGTCTTCTGGTTCGCAGCTTCGTCGGCGAAGCCCGAGAGGATCACACTCGAATCGGCGGCCATGGCAGCATCCATTCTGGATCAGGGAACGTGAAAAACACGGGAAACGACCTACCTCCGTATTGTGCCGCCTTCTGTGAAACATGACAAGGGGGGATTCGCGATTTGAGCGATTTGACAAGTACGCCCGCAAAACACTAGAATACAGCCACATTGGCTTCTGCAAATGAACCCCGTTTTTCGGAATCTGCCAATTGGAGGCCCGACCATGAGCGATCGCCGTAATCTTCGTCTGTTTGCGTCAAACCACAAGCGTTGCTCCGACCGTCGGTATGTGTCGCCTGGAGCGAGGAGGCTCGGCTTCGAGTCGCTCGAACGGCGGACCCTGCTGGCTGTGGGAGCCGTGCCCGCCGCGGCCGGTGTCGTCAACCTCAGTGCCAACGCGGGAAACGACATCGCAGCTGTAATGGACGACGGCCAGGTTGCCTGGTACAACGAAGACGGCCTCTACTTCCATGACGGCATCGCGACCACGCGAGTGGACAAGCCGAGCAGTTTCTACCAAATCGATGCCGGGAACCTCGTCTGGTTCGGCCCGACCTCCGAAATGGCGGCAGGCATCTTCCTCTACGACGGCACGGACACGCGTCTGCTGGGAGAGACCGCCTCGCCTTTCTTCCAGGCCGACGAAGGCAACGTCGCTTGGATGGGTATCGACGGGCTCTACCTGTACAACGGGACCACGACGACGCGGCTGGGTAGTCCGACCCCGTCCTATCAGTTGGAGGGCGGCCAGGTCGTTTGGTTCGAGCCCGACGAAGGCGATCCCGGCGATCCGGCCGACGACACGTCCAACGTCTACTTCTTCGACGGCACGACGACGCATACCCTGACCAACAACGGCATCTTGCCGCCTTACGAAACGTCCGGGATGGGGGGGGCTCCAGGCACGTTGATCGACGAGGGAAAGGTCGTCTGGCTGGAACTGGCTTCCGAAGAGAATACGGAAGTCCGTCTCTACGATAGCGCAACCGAGCAGACCAAGATCCTGGGACTCGGTATGTTCCCTCAGATCGAAGACGGCCAGGTCGCTTGGATGCATGCCGTGGAAGCGCAAAC
>JAZFUB010000026.1:0-4109 GCA_036447015.1 Thermoguttaceae bacterium
GCCGAAAAATCGCCCAATACACGCGACCACGCAACGGGCCTGCTCTTCGGTCAGTTCGGGATAGATCGGCAAGGCGAGCGTTTCGTCGGCCGCCTTCTCGCTGTGCGGCATATCGCCCTGCTTGTAGCCCAAATCGGCGAAACACTCTTGCAGGTGCAGCGGAACCGGATAGTAGACCTCGGTGCCGATCTTGTTCTCCGAGAGGAACTTCCGCAGTTCATCTCGCTTCGGCACGCGAATGACGAACTGGTTGTAAATGTGTCGGCCATCGGATTCCTCCAACGGGACTTGAACCGTGCCGTTGCCGGTCAGGCCCGACGCTTCGAACAAGGCCCGATAGCGGTCGGCGTTGGCCTTTCGGCCGGCGCTCCACGCATCGAGATGGGCCAGCTTGGCCGTCACGATGGCCGCCTGCATGGCATCGAGTCGGAAATTCCCGCCGATCAACGGATGGTAGTATTTCGGTTTCGAGCCGTGGCCGCGAAGCATGCTCACGCGCTCGGTCAGCGCCTCGTCCTGCATGACGACCATGCCGCCGTCGCCTCCGGCACCTAGATTCTTCGAGGGAAAGAAGCTGAAGCAGCCGTAGTCGCCCATCGACCCGGCGCGGCGGCCCTTGGTCTCGGAGCCGATCGCTTGGGCCGCATCTTCGATCACCTTCAGGCCGTGACGCCCGGCAATCTCCATGATCGGGTCCATGTCGGCACATTGGCCGTAGAGATGGACCGGCATGATGACCTTGGTCTTTTCCGAAATGCGGCTTTCGATCTGCGTCGGATCGATGTTGTAGGTGTCGGGTCGAATGTCGACGAAGACGGGCGTCGCACCGAGTCGGGCAATGCAACCGGCCGTGGCGAAGAACGTGTAGGGCGTCGTGATCACCTCGTCACCCGGCCCGATGTTCTCGGCCATCAGCGACACGAGCAACGCATCGCTGCCGGAACTGACGCCGACGGCACCCTTGCACCGACAGTATTCGGCAATGCGCTCTTCGCACTGCTTGACCGTCGGCCCGAGGATGAACCACTGGCTCTGAAGCACCGCCTCGACGGCTTCCTGAATCTCTGCCTTGATCGTTGCGTATTGCGCCTTCAGATCGAGAAGGGGCACGGTTACTTGATCAGACAAGGTATCCTCCGAATCTTCATGATTTCGTAATGTCGACAATGTAGGGTGCGTCTGGACGCAACATTTTGTAATCATACGCTCAGTGGTAGTCTACGGTGCGTCCAGACGCACCCTACATTGTCTCTTCCTGGACGCGATCGTTCTCGAGCCGATAAGCCCGACTGCAAGCCGAACACTCGGCGACCCCCTCTCCGTCGAACTCGAGTTGCTCGCCCGCACAACGGCAGATCCAGCCGACCTGTCGCGCGGGATTTCCCACCACCAAAGCGAAGGGTGGGACGTCTCGGGTCACCACGGCCCCGGCGCCCACGAAGGCGTATCGACCCACGGTATTGCCGCAGATGACCGTGCAGTTGGCGCCGAACGTCACGCCCTGCTCGACGATCGTCGGCTTGAACTCGCTCTTGCGCGAGATCTCGGCGCGCGGATTCATGACGTTGGTAAACACCATCGAGGGGCCGCAAAACACGTTATCGCCGAGAACCACGCCGTCGTAGACCGAAATATTGTTCTGGATCTTCACGCCGTCACCGACAACGGCAGTGCTCGCAATCACGACATTCTGACCGATCGAGCAGTTTCGGCCGATCGTGGCGCCTTCCATGATATGGGAGAAATTCCAAATCTTCGTGCCTTCACCGATCGAACAGGGTTCGTCGACGCAAGCGGTCTCGTGTGCGAAGTAGGCCCTCGTCGGCGGTGCTTGGGCGGTCGTCTCCGGAATCGATTCGGGTGTGGTGGACCGTTCGAGCGACTGCTGGCAGCGGTCGAGCACGCGGAGCACTCGAAGGCCTTCGTGCCCATCGGAAATCGGCGTCTTGCGGTTGGCAACGCAATCGAGGAAATGGAGGCACTCCTGCTTCAACGGTTCGGCCTTCTCGAGATCGACGACGACCGCCTCCGCCTTGACCGCTTTGGGTAGGCGGTCGGCCCAGTCGACCCGGTGTGGATACAAGACCAGCTTGTTCTCGGCCGTATCGTCGAAGATAGCCATCTTCTCGGTCCCCACGACCACCAGCCGCTGTTCCTTCGAGGGATGCAGCCAACTGACGAAGATATGCCCCGTCACGCCACTCTTGAATCGCAGGCGGCTGAGCGTCACGTCGACCACACCCGGCGTAAGGTAGCTCTGGCCGTCGGCCTCGACGGCGACCGGCTCTTCGCCGAGCAGGTGCAACATGACTGAAATGTCGTGGGGCGCGAAACTCCAAAGGATGTTCTCTTCGGTGCGAATCAGGCCCATATTGAGTCGGTTCGAATAGCAGTACAGGAGGCGTCCCAGCGCGCCCTCCTCGACCAGCTCGCGCAGTTTGGTCACGGCCGGATGGTAGAGCAGGATGTGTCCGACCATGAGAATCCGCGACTCCTTCTCGGCCAATTCCACCAAGCGCCGCCCCTCCTCGGCATTCAACGCCAAGGGCTTCTCGACGAAAACATCTTTGCCGGCCTTGAGGCAGCGCGTGACGACGTCGAAATGGGTCGCCGCCGGCGTGGCCACGGCCACGGCGCCCAGCGTCGGGTCGTCGAGCACGTCCTGAAGGTTCTCGGTGAACGTGGGCGGGTCGCCCTCGAAGGCGATCGCGTTGTGTCGCAAGACGTCCTTATCGCAAACGCACTTGAGCACGCCGAGTTGCGAGAAGACTCGTACGAGGTTCTTCCCCCAGTATCCGCAACCGATCACGGCAACGTTCGAATTCAAAGCAATCCCCCGATTTCAGAGACACGTAGGGTGGGCACTGCCCACCAAAACTCCTTGACGTGTTCGCCTTGGTTCTTGGTGGGCGGTGCCCACCCTACCTTTTCTTCGGCGAAGCAGTGGCACACAGTTTTTCAACGGGCTGCTTCGAGTCATGCGGAAGTCGGCAGCGTCCGCGCACACTCCGTTCTCCTGGGTAACACGCTCGGCGTTTCACCCACCCATTGCATGCAGTTGTCGGTCTATACGGTTGCCCGCTGCCGATGGTTCCGATACCGGAGCCCGGCAGTTCAGCGACGTGAGGCCGCAACGCAAGGTCCTGGCCCGGAAGTGTTTCCGTCCAAACCCTTTACCCTCATATCTACCTTATCCCCATTATGCATCGATCGCCGGATTTCGGGATGGTCTCACTGGGCGAGGAAAAAGGCTTTTGGGCAAGAAAGTGTGAGAGTAGTCGGATTGACGGGATTTTTCTGATTACGCCGACCATTCGGCCCGGGCGGGCTCAGTGGTGCAGCTTCTCGTGGGGATTCCCCTCATCAGAGTGGACCGATGCATCCACTGCGGCGGTCGACGGCGGAACGTATTCCGGAACGATTTCGCGGATCTTCTGACGCAGATCTTCGTCCGGTGCATGGATCAACTGCTCCAACTGACCGATCGCCCGATGCACCTCCGTCAGGGAGTACGGTCGGTGGTAGGCGGCACGCAGCTTCGGGTGCGAGGTGGGCAGGGTCTCCTCGTCTTCGAAATAGAGTTCCTCGTACAGCTTCTCGCCCGGGCGTATCCCGCTAAACGTGATCTCGATCGCATTCTCCGGGAGGCCCGAGAGTCGGATCAAGTCGCGGGCAAGGTCGACGATCCGCACCGGTTCGCCCATCTCGAGCACGAAGATCTCACCGCCGGATCCCATGGCGGCCGCCTGCAGCACCAGTTGCGATGCCTCGGGAATCGTCATGAAGAAACGGGTCATGTCGACGTGGGTGACCGTAATCGGACCTCCACGACGAATCTGCTCTTGAAAAACGGGCACCACGCTGCCGGCCGACCCCAGCACGTTGCCGAAACGAACGACCGAAAACTGTGTCGTCGACTTCTGCGAGAGGGCATGAACGTAACGCTCCGCGATCTGCTTCGAAGCACCCATGATGCTGGTCGGATGGACCGCCTTGTCCGTCGAGATGAATACGAACTTCAACGTGCCGTACTCGTCGGCAAGGTCCGCCACTCATTTCGTCCCCGACACGTTGTTCTTGATGGCTTCGCCGACGTTGGTTTCCATCAG
>JAZFUB010000027.1:0-3853 GCA_036447015.1 Thermoguttaceae bacterium
GCAGGTCCCGTCACGGGTCTGCCGGATACCGATGCACTGCTGAATATCCAACAAAACGGGCAGCTCTACTTCGGATCCGAAGTGCTCGACCCGGGCGTGGATGCGTCCGGGGACATCGCCGGCATCACCTTGCCTTGGACCGTCGAAGTGGACCTCCACGGAGTCGCTGCCGGCAGCGAGGTGACCTTGTACTTCGACCTGCTCGGTTTCGGCGAGATCGACAGCTCGGTCGTGATCGACAACGTGCGGCTGACCTCGGGCAGAATCCCGCCGCTGGAGTTCGAGCTCGATCCGGCCACCGACTCCGGCCTGCTCGGCGACGACCTGACCCGTTTCACCGAGGTCAACCTGATCGGTACCACGGATCCGCTGCTGGAGGTGCTGCTGGACGTCGACGGCGACGGCTTCGACGACGGCAGCGTCACGGCCGACGGCGCAGACCAATTCCTCTTCACCGGTGTGCTGCTGGCCGAGGGCGAAAACCCGATTCGCATGCAGACCACGAACATCGACGCGACCGCCGAAGCGGCGCGAACGATCACCGTCGACACGCAGGCCCCGACGGGCGCACTTGTGGCTCCCGCCGCCGGTAGCCTTATCAATCAAGAATTGGGTTACGTCGACGTGCAATGGACCGATCCGGGCGCCGCCGGTCTGGATCCGGGCGCCTTCGACCCGGGTGACGTGACGCTAAGCGGCGTGAGCATCGACCGCATCGAAGAGTTCGGAGGCGGGCTGGTCCGCTACTGGTACAACGACGACGGCGATACCCTACGGGAAGGCACGGTCGAAGTCGCCTTGGCCGCCGGCGCGGTTTCCGACCTGGCCGGAAATCCGTCGGTTGCGGGTGCGGCGTCGTTTGTCTTCCAGCCGCCCGGCGGGGAAGAGGTGCGAATCGAAGAGGTCGTTATCAACGACGGCGATGCCCAGCGGTCGAACCTCGAGAAGATCGCCATTCGATTTAGCCGAGCGACGAATCTACCGGAGTTGATCGACAACGAGACCGTTCAGTCGGCGGTTAAGCTGCATCGGGCGAGTGGCCCGCAGGTTCCGCTGGAGTCGTCGCGTTTCGATTACGATGAGACCACCTTCACGCTGACGATCGATTTGACTTCCGACGGTTTCGGCGGCGGCCTGTCGACGATCCTGGCCGATGGACGGTATCGATTGGGCCTGGATACCGATGCGATCACCGGTCTGGTGGACGACGATGGGATGGAAGATGGTATCCGAAGAATCTTCTTCCACCGACTCCTCGGCGACTTCAACGGCAACGCAGAAATCGATCTTGAAGACCGAATTCCGTTTTTCGCCCACTACGGGACGAGCGCCGGCGACGAGCTGTATGCGTTCGCCTTCGACCTGAACACGGACGGCCGGATCAACGCCGAAGACTACTATGTATGGAAAGGCCGGTTCGGGATAAGCCTCCCACCCACCGACCCGGGCGTGGTCGCTAGCGTGGACGTTCCGCCCGTCGTTACCGCCGTCCGACTCAACGGACAAGAGGGTCTTACCGTTAGTTCAATCGATGCAAGCGTCGGCGGGATTCGGTCGATCGAGGTGGTCTTCAGTGAGCCCGTCAGTTTCTCCGAAGATGGCGCGGTACAGGTTGTCAGCTTCCCGGGGGGCGTGTCGATTCCGGTGACTGTCGACGGCTTGGATACCGAAAGGTTGACCATTACGCTGTCCGAAGCAGCGGTTGACACGTGGGTGAAGGTGACACTCGACGGCAGCGGGCTGATTGCCGACGCGGTCGGGAATCCATTGGATGGCGACCCGGCGGCCGAGGGCAGCGGTCGCGAGTATCTGTTCGACGCCGACGTGGACCTGCCCAGCGGCGACGCAGCGCCCGGGGGAGACGTAGTTTTCTACGTGGGCAGCCTACGGGGCGATCTCAACGGCAACCGGCAGGTAGAGAACGTGGATTTGAACTTGCTGCTTTCTGCTCTGGGGAGTTCGGACGAATCCATGAATCTTGACGGGATTGGTGTTGTCGACGACGACGACGTAGCGATCCTGGTGGGCAACTTCGGCAACGGCCTTTGTTCCTTGCCGCTTTTGTCTGAACCGCTGCAAGCACCCTTTGGCCCCGTCGAGGATCCCGCGCCGTCGTCTGGTGGCTCGCTGGTGACGATGCCTATCGGCCCTGTTCCCTACGAATCGCCCCCAGATGCATCGAGAGTGCGGCCCTTACTCCGAGACAACAGGCTCTTTATCGGCCCGACGTTACAGCGGCCGCTCGACGAGTCGAGACCGCTCATTCGGCCGACGCGATCGGCGCGGGCTTCCGGTCAGCTTGATGAAACGAGCATGCTTGCCATGCGACGGGCGTACGTCGATGCCACCTTCGCCCGGATGGCGGCCAGCCGACATTCGAATTCTCGGGCGAGGTACTGGTTCCTCGACGACTCGCTGTGGGAGGACGGCCTCAGCCCGCATAAGACCAACCATCGCGACACCGATGTTGACCAGGCGTTGGAGGAGGAGTTAGTGTGGTATTGAACGAGATTGCGATCTTAGCCGAAGAGATTCTCGGTACCAAGGAGAACCGTCCGGAAGAAATCTTCGTGGACCGGGCGACGTTGGACGGTGCCCTGGAGTATGCCAACGGGCGCGAATTGGACGCGTGAACGGCCCTGATCGACCGATTGGACTGGGTGCATGAACTCGACCCGAGCGGCAATCTGCATCGGCAATCCGAGGATGGCAATTCAAGAAACACGGCGCGAGAAAAGGCTCTCGGTCTGTTTATGACGATGTGTCGGGGGGAAAGTCGCAATTGTCGCTATGCGATTACGGGAATTAAATCATGCCCCCCTCGAGGGCGGTTGCCTCTGGCGGCCTAGCGTGTTAATGTAGGGAGTTGAGGCAATTGTGGTATGTGGCGCGATTTGCGTAGATGTGGGGATAATGCAGGATAGTCCACAAGACTCGTGAGGTAGTTCAGGCCCCTCTGTTCCATTGGATAAGTCCCGAATAATTGAGGGTTTTCAAAATGCAGTGCTTAAACAGTTGGCGGCGGGTCGCAGCAAGCTGCGGTGCGGTATTGGCGATCACCATCTCGCTCGCTGGACCGTTGGGACACGCGAGTGCGGCGCTTTGGATTGAGCCGGCCATCGACGATGCCGGTGCTCTTCCCGGTTCAGCCCAAACTACAGTGGGGTTGGGATCCCTTGATGGGATCCAGGGCAGGCTCGCCGGCGTCGATGACATTGACATGTTTGCAATCTTGGTCACGGACGTTTCGGCCTTCTCGGCCACCACGGTTGCTGCCGGGACTGAATTGCTTGACACGCAGTTGTTCCTCTTCGACAGCGCGGGACGGGGCATTGCCGCCAACGATGACACCCGGTTCGATGAAAGGAATGCGACCATCCCATTGGGAACCGTGTCGGGGGATCCCGGTTTGTATTACCTGGCCGTATCGGAGTGGATGGACAAACCGATCAGCACGGCCGGTGACATTTTTCCCGCTCCTTTCTCGCCCGGCGAAGTTGTCGGACCAGACGGTCCCGGTGGCGCAAATCCGATCATTACGTGGGATGTGGATTCTTTTTCTTTCCCGGGTGAGGCCTATGAGATCGTCCTCACCGGAGCAGAGTTCTTGTCCGTGATTCCGGAACCGTCGGGTTTCGTAGTGTGGGGACTGATCGGTCTGATCGTTTTTGGATTCGGCTTCGCTCGGCGTAGTTGGACGATAGCGCAACAACGCAAAGGTCGATAGCGTCTCGACCTTGTAGCGTTTTTGTAGCGCTGCGTCTTGCGAAGACAGGCTAATCGGATAGAATTAGGCTGAGACGTGCAATGTCATAAGGCGTTGCATAGCAACGTGTTGCTGCAATCGGGAATT
>JAZFUB010000028.1:0-2592 GCA_036447015.1 Thermoguttaceae bacterium
TATCGGCGGCAACGACTCGATGGATACGGCCAACAAGATGGCACAACTGGCCCGACAGAAGGGTCTCGACCTGGTGGCGGTCGGTGTGCCGAAGACAATCGACAACGATCTGGGCGACAGCCAGTTCAAGCTGATCGACCATACGCCGGGCTACGGCTCGGTGGCCCGATACTGGATGCACATGGTTCAAAACGCCAACGAAGAAAATCGAGGATCCTGTCCGGCCGATCCGGTGCTGGTGATGCAGGCCATGGGCCGAAAGATCGGGTTCATTCCCGCGGCCGCTCGATTGGCCGATCCCCAGCGCGAGATGCCGCTGCAGATCTACCTGGCCGAAAGCCCCTGCTCGCTGGAGCAACTGGCCGATCAGGTCAACGATCGGCTACGTGCGTGCGGCCGTTGTCTCGTCGTCATCAGCGAAGGGTTCGACGTCGGCGATCTGGGCGAGTTGAAGGATTCGTTCGGCCACACGTCGTTCGGATCGAGCAAGCAGACGGTCGGCCAGGCGGTCGTGAACTACCTGAACCGGGTCGGCCTGGCTGCCAAGGGTGCGGCCCGGGGGAATGTGCCGGGGACGGACCAGCGCCACTCGATGGCCCATGCGTCGCCGGTCGATCTGGACGAGTCGTACCGTGCCGGTCAGATGGCGGCCCAGTTGGCGGCCACCGGCCAGAGCGGCTTCATGTCGACGATCCTGCGAGACGGCGGCCCGATCTACAGCGTCCGCTACGACAAGGTGCCGCTGGAGGACGTCGCCAACAGCGAACGAACCTTCCCGGCGGAGTGGATCACCGACAGCGGATGCGATGTGACCGACGACTTCGTCCGCTATGCCCGCCCGTTGATCGGCAACGATATGATCAGCCTGCCGATGATCGACGGGCGTCAGCGACTGACCCGATTCAACCCGCTCTTCGCCGAGCAGAAACTTCCCGAGTACGTCCCCCAGGCCGATCGCAAGTAGCATGATGGAATTCGATCCCAAGCACGACTTCCTCGTAGGCATCGATTCCGACGGATGTGCCTTCGACACGATGGAGTTGAAGCACAAGGAATGCTTCATTCCGAACACGGTCAACTACTGGAACCTCCAGGGCGTGAGCAAGTACGCTCGCGAGGCGGCCGAGTTCGTCAACCTCTACTCGAAGAGCCGCGGCATCAACCGTTTCCCCGCACTGGTCGAAGTGCTCGAGTGGCTTCGAAGGCGTCCCGAGGTGAAAGCTCGCGGCATCAAGATCGACATTCCCCAGAGCCTGCTCGACTGGATCGATCGGGAGACGAAGCTCGGCAACCCGGCGCTCGAGAAGGTGGTCGCCGAGACGGGCGACCCGGGCTTGAAACAGACGCTCGACTGGTCCGAGGCGATCAACCGGACGGTCGGCCACATCGTTCGCGGCGTTCCGCCGTTTCCCTTCGTTCGCGAGAGCATCCGAAAGCTCGACGAGAAGGCCGACATCCTGGTCGTTTCCGCCACGCCGCAAGAGGCGCTCACCCGCGAGTGGGAAGAGCACGATCTGGTCGACCACGTCGTGGCCATTTGCGGTCAGGAAATCGGCACGAAGAAGGAATCGCTCGCGGCGGCGACAAAGTATCCGGCCGATCATACGCTGATGATCGGAGACGCCCCGGGCGACTACAATGCGGCCGTTGCCAACGACGCGTTGTTCTTCCCGATCAATCCCGGCGCGGAGGAAGCCAGTTGGAATGATTTTCATGACGAAGGGATCGAACGGTTCCTCTCGGGCACGTTCGCCGGCGAGTACCAAGCAAAGCTGTTGGCCGAATTCGACGAATACCTGCCGGAGAAACCACCTGGGCCGGTCGACGAATAGAAGTTTCGAAGAGGATGTAGGGTGCGTCTGGACGCACCATGGCCTGCGAAACGCCTGATTTCAAAATGGTGCGTCCAGACGCACCCCACATTCAAAGGATATTGAGAACAGTCATGGCAGAAAAGTGCGATATCGGATTGGTCGGATTGGCCGTCATGGGCGAGAACCTGGCTCTGAACATCGAGAGCCGGGGCTACAGCATCGCCGTCTTCAACCGAACCACGAGCAAGGTCGACGACCTGATGGCCGGCCGGGCGAAGGGCAAAAACTTCGTCGGGTGCCACTCGCTCGAAGAGTTGGTCGACAATCTGGCCAGCCCGCGAAAGATCATGCTCATGGTCAAAGCCGGCCCGGCCGTCGACGCGTTCATCGACCAGGCCATCCCGATGCTCGACCCGGGCGATGTGATCATCGACGGCGGCAACACCCATTACAGCGAGACCGAGCGGCGGACCGAGTACGTCGAGTCGAAGGGCCTGTTGTACATCGGCACGGGAGTCTCGGGCGGCGAAGAAGGCGCATTGCTGGGGCCCAGCATGATGCCCGGCGGAAGCGAAAAAGCCTGGCCGCTGGTCAAGCCGATCTTTCAGGCCATCTCAGCCAAGGTCGGCCCGAACGACGACGTCCCCTGCTGCGAATGGGTCGGCCCTCGCGGTGCGGGCCATTATGTCAAAATGGTCCACAACGGGATCGAGTATGGCGATATGCAGTTGATCTGCGAGGCCTACTGGATGCTCAAGCTGGCGATCGGGCTGACGAA
>JAZFUB010000029.1:0-4529 GCA_036447015.1 Thermoguttaceae bacterium
TTCAACAGTACCATCAGCACGGCAGCATCGATCAAAATACCTAGCATGGGTCATGCATCTCCTCTTTGTCTTCCGCAAAACTTCGTCAGTCACGTAGCCACGTAGGTCAGGCAACTCTGTCAGTGTCCCGGCGGTTGGTAGTCGAACGAGTCCCAGTAGGCCCGATCTACCGCGTAGACGTCGATCGGATCGTTCGGCTTCAGGTTCTTCGGTAGGAACCCGAATCGCTGCATCTCGCGGATGTAGTGCTCGTTGGGGCGAAAGCCGGGCATGTCGAATCGTTTGCCCTGTTCGAGTTGATCGTGGGCATTGCGGATCGACGCCAAAACGCCTTGATAGAGTGGGTCGTCGGTCGATTGGAACACGGCCTCCTCGCAGATGCCCAACCCGCCGGCGTCCTTGGCCAGTGGGGCGCGGAGGATGTAGGACTTCTCCGGCCGGGTCAGGTTGCAGTACGGCTCCAGCGAACCGCCCCAGGCTCCTTGCGGAAAGTGGACGACCGTCCGTTTGCCGTACTTGTCGTTGATGTTTCGGACATGGCATTTGCCGCAACGGTCGACCAACGCCGGCATCGCCGCCAGGTGGACCGGATAATGGCCGCAGCCGAGCGAAGCGTACGTGCCGGGATACGTCGCGCTGGTTTCGATCCAGAGCCGCACGATCTTGGTCTCGTGCTTGGAGAGTTTGGCATCGAAGTGGCTGCCGTCGATCAGTGTCATCAGCCGGCTGGCCGCGCTGCCGTAGGACCTCGGCGGCCGGTTGCCATGCGGCTGGTTGCGGCCGTCGGAGACCAACTGCCGCGTCTGCATCGTCCAGTAGGCGATGCTGTACATGGCCGTCCGGTCGCCGCACAGATCGACGCGACCTTCCCGACGGTCGGGGTTGTGGCACTCGACGCAGTGCTTGTCGAGAATCGGCTGGATGTCGCGTGGGAAATCGAGCACCGGCGGCACATCCTCGATCGGCTTGACCAAATGGGGCGCCCCTCGCAGTGCCATCAGGTCGCTGCTGAGCGCGTGCGGTGTCCGAATGCGTTGCTCGTGGCATCCGACGCAACTGGTCGTTTCGCCCGGCTGGAGGATCATGAAGCTGTGCATGCGTTTGACCGGTACGTCGTCTTTGTCCAATGCCACGAGGAAGAGCGACCGCAAGGCGGGCAACTCCATATAGGCCGAACCGTCCGGCTCGACGGGCACCGTGCCGACGATCTGTGCCAGCGTGAACGTGCCGCCGATGGTCAACGGCTGCATCCCGCCCGAGAAATTGACCGGCTTGGCCAATTGCTGCAAGACCAGCAGCTTCGTGATTTCGCCCGGCTCGACGCCCGGCATATTGCGGCCGTGGTAGATATCCTCCAGCACGAGCCGCGCCGTCGGACTGGCCAGATTCGTCCGCACGGGAATCACCCGTTCTCGCGGCCGCGGGCCCATCGGTCGCGGTTCGTGGCATTCGAGGCGTGCCCGTTCCTCCTCCGACAACTGATGGATCAGTTCGGAGTTGCCTTCGCCGTCCATGACCGAAATGCCTTGACGGTTGGCAACTAGAAAGCACTCCTCGCTCAACGCGTAGGGATCTTTCCAGTGCGACTGTTTGCTGACGTTTCGGGCCGAGGTCTGCACGTCCGGACCGAGGCTCGGGTCGACGATGGACACGTAGCCGAGATGCTCGGGCCGGCCGTGGCCGGGCGAGAACGACGAGACGACCTTCTTCGTGCCGGGGATCGGCTTGGCGTCGAGCATCGCGATTCCGCCGTGCATGTTTCCGAAATAAGCGACCTGGTTGGTCCCGTCGGGATTCATCGTCCACAGGTGATGGAAGTGGACCTGGCTCCGGTCGACGTATTCCCAACGCATGTAGAGGATCCGGCCGTCGGGCAGCACCCAAGGCGTGTTGTCGTGGTCGTTGTTGCTCGAGATCATCCGCACGCCGGACCCGTCGCCGTCGCACCGATAGAGGGCCGCCACCCGCGTGAACCAACAATTGACGAACCGCCGGCATCGCGACGAACAGAAGACGATGCTGCCGTCGGGACAGTAGGTCGGCTCGATGTCGTCGTCCGGCCCGTCGGTCAGTTGCGTCAGTCCGGTGCCGTCGACGTTGATCTCGTAGAGGTGGAAGGTATGGCTTCCACCGGGCCGATAGGAGAAGAGGACCTTCTTGCCGTCGTAGTGCATTTGCGGATCGCGCACTCCGCCCTTGGGATCGTCCAACAGCGCTCTCAACTCGCCGGTTCGCAGGTTCTTGCTGCAAAGGCGGCCTCCTTCGGCATACCCCCAATAGACGCCTTCCTCGAACTTGAAGCTCTTGTCCTTCGCCGGCGTCGGCGAATGATCTGCATAGTTGCCGAACGTGACGTACCAATGGTCGCGGCCGGGCACGCGAACCGCAAAGACGATCTCCTCGACTTCGGACATCGGGCCGTCCAGGAAGCGTTGCAACATCGGCCCGGGACGGTACGGCGCGGCAACTTCCGACGTGTCGCCATCGACGGGCGCACCGACCGCAGAACGGTCGGAGACCCCAATCAAGCAAACGCCAACGGCAATCGCGGAAACGATCATGAAAGTACGATTTCGGCTGGCCATTTTTGTGTCTCCATTTTTTGCTGTCAGGACGCGATTCGTGGGAACCACCGAGTATGCCTGACATTATAGCCGCTGGACCCCGGTCAATGCAACTCGTCCCTGGGCATTGACACGCGGGCCGGCGAAGTCTATCACAGGGGCTGACGGATTGCCTGTTTTCCCCAGTTTCACACTTGCTCGTTTAACGCCCAGCCGCAGGCGCCGGCTCCGGTCGGCAAAGAAGCCGGCGCCTTCGGCTGGGCGTCAAACGAGGTCGTATTGGAGATTTTGCCATGATGCCAACTCGTTGTTTGCTGTACCGATTGCTCACCATTTCGGCCATAACCTTCGCCGTGACAGCGGCCCATGCACAAGATGTGACCGACGAGTCGCTGTTGGCCGGCGCCGATGCACGGATCGAAGAGCATCGCAAGGCCGATGCGGCCGTCGTCGTCGTCGATCGTGCGGGCCGGCCCGTGTCGGGTGCCGTGGTCGAGGTCGAGCAGACCCGGCATGCGTTCCTGTTCGGCTCGAACATTTTCAAGTGGGAGGGCGTCCCCAATGAACAACACCAGGAGGCCTACCGCCGGCAGTTTGCCGAGTTGCTGAACTACGCGACGATCGGGTTCTATTGGCCGTCGTACGAACGCATCCGCGGCCAGCCGCGTCACGAGGCGACCGAGCGGGTTGCCCGATGGTGTCGGCAGCAGGGCATCACGACCAAGGGCCATCCGCTGGCCTGGAACTATTCCGATCCGCGATGGCTGCCCGACGACTGGCGGGAAACCCGCCGGCTGCAGATGGCGCGGATCGACGACTGCGTCGCTCGGTTCGTCGGCCTGATCGATCGTTGGGACGTTGTCAACGAGGTGACCCACTTCGATCGAGAGTCGATCACGAAACAGGCCCCCAAGCATACGGCCATGTGGAAGCAGGTCGGCCAGATGGAGTTCACTCGCGAATGTTTCGAGCACGCCCGAGCGGCCGGGCCCAAGGCGACCTTGCTGATCAACGACTATCGGACCGACCCGCCTTATGAGCGAGTGATCGAACAACTGGTCGATGCGGACCGGCGGCCGATGTACGATGTGATCGGCATCCAAAGCCACATGCACGGCGGCGCATGGACGAACCGCAAGATTTGGGAAACCTGCGAGCGGTTCGCCCGATTCGGCGTGCCGCTGCACTTCACCGAGACGACGATTCTCTCGGGCCATCGCAGTTGGCAGGGGCCCGGCGACGGCGATTGGTCGTCGACGCCCGAGGGCGAAGCGTACCAGGCCGAGCACGTTGTGCGACTCTATACGATGCTCTACTCGCATCCGGCCGTCGAAGCGCTCACCTGGTGGGATTTCAGCGACCTGCACGCATGGAAAGGGGCCCCGGCCGGTTTTCTTCGCGACGACATGACGCCCAAACCGGCGTATGTGGCCCTGAAGAAACTCATCAAAGACAAGTGGTGGACCAACACGACCGTGAAGACCGATGGCGAGGGAATCGCCAAGTTTCGCGGGACGTTGGGCGATTACCGCATCAGCGTGACCGCCGGCGGCAAGCAGGTCGACGTGGAGAACCCGACGATTGTCAGGGACGGAAAGAACCGTTGGGTCGTTACGTTGAAGTATCTCACGCCGTAATCCCCTTGGTCAACTCCATGAACGCCGTTTCGAGGTTGATCTCGTCTTCCTTGAAAAGCGTCAGCTTATGGCCCGACTCGATCAACAGCGTGGGCAGATCGCTGTAGTCCTCGACGCTCTCGGCCAATCGGGCGAAGATGACGTTGTCGCGAATGTCGACGCTGTCGACCAGTTCGCTCGCTTCGAGCGCCTTTGCGGCCTTCTCCGTGTCTTTGGTCACGCCAATGTGCAATAGAGTGTGCTGTCGGACCTTTTTCATCAGGTCGGACACGGTTGTACAGGTCAATAGCTTGCCCTTCTCGATGATACCCACCTTGTTGCAGATGTC
>JAZFUB010000030.1:0-4410 GCA_036447015.1 Thermoguttaceae bacterium
CTACCTGCAGTCGGCCGGCCTGGGCGTTTCGTATGGCATCTCCACCGGCAAGGATGCCTTGATCCTCACACCGCTGAAGGAACTGCTCACGCTGGCCGAGCGCGACGAGCGGACCAGTCTGGTCGTGCTCTATGTCGAGCCGGGCGGGATCTACGAAAAAGAGGCGATCGAACTGGCTCGGCAGGAAGGGTTCACCAAGCCGCTGCTCGTCTATGTGGCCGGATCGTTTGCCGACACCGCCGACATCTCGCTGGGACACGCCGGCGCCGTCGTCGAAGGAGCCTACACGTCGGCTTCGGCCAAGATGGAACTCTTCGACGACTACTTCGAGGTGCCCGTCTTCAACATCGACCAAGAAAAGGACCTTGTCGCCCGAATCGCCGCGTCGCGCCGCGGCATCCGCGTGAACACGTTGCACGACCTGCCGCCGGCCGCCAACGCACTGATATCGGCGCTGGAGTTGAAGCGAGACTTCATCTCCAAAAGTCCCTTGAAACTCATGCCGTGGATCGTCGGGCTGGGGCCGTTCGCACGCAAACTGCCGCCGACCTTGGTTCCTCACGTCGGCGAGGTCATCGAACCGTACGGAACGCTCATCAAGAAGTACGTCAAGTCGAGCCTCGGGCGGACTCCCGCGCGGATGCCGATGCGCAATGCCTCGCACGCTTCGTCGAACGACGGCGTCACGCCTCGCATCTACGGCCGCTCGGTCTTGAATCTGATGCAGGCCGGCTCCTTCGTCGAATCGGTCTTGCTCTCCTGGCTCGGAACTCCCGTGCAACGGCCCTTCGAGGCGAAACTCTTCGAAATGTGTCTGACCGCCTCGTTGACCAACGGGCCGGGAACGATCTCGGCCCAAGGAGCCAAACTGTCGGCCTGTGCCGGCAACGAGCCGAATGCGGCCATGATGACGACCCTGGGGACCATCGGTGCGATCCATGGCGGCAACGGCAAGAAGGCCGCCCGGTTGCTGGTCGACGTCTTCGGCACCTCCGATCTGGTCGACCCCTACGACCCGGCTGGAGCCGAAAGTCTTGACAAACACGTTCGCGGCTACGTCTCCACGTTCAAGAAGAAAAAGGCCGCGGCCAAAGATGCCGGCATCGACTACGAAAAAATTCCTTGCCTGGGCCATCCCGTCTTCAACACCGAGCGGATCAACTACGATCCCCGCGAACGGGTGCTGCACGCCCACATGGAGCAACAAGGCGTGTACAACGTCTTTTTCGATTTCTACCATCGGCTGGCCCAGGACTTGATGGATCAGCAGGCCACGACGAAGGTCCATGCGGTCAACATCGACGCCGCGATCACTTGCGTGCTGATGGCCATCTGCTGGCCGTTGTTGGTCGAGAACAAGATCAGCGTCGAACGGGCCGTCGACCTCCCGTTCCTGACCTTCGCCTTGGGACGTGTCGCCGGCGGAGCAAGCGAATTCCTCGACCATCGCGAAAGCGGCACCGCCATGGACATGCGTATCCCCGTCGCCGAATGCCGCTTCCTGGGCCGGCCACAGGATTGATCGCGAATCCACGATCTCCCCGTTTAGCTGCCGCCGGTACGGCGGCTTCGCCGAAAGAAATGTAGGCCGGATCGTGATCCGGCATTTCCCGGCGCAACGATCTCGCCGGATCACGATCCGGCCTACAAGAGTTGATTTCGCACACCTCAAACCCGATTCCTCCAATTGCTTGACGGATGGGGCCGTCGTCGGGAGAATAGGGGAATGGATCGTGCGTGACACACTGTCGTAGCTACGTTCGCCAGAACGTGATCGAAACCCTTGGATACGCCCCACGTTCTGGCGAACGTAGCTACAAACCCATGAATGATCCGGGCTAACCGTCTGTCCGGCAAGTCTACTCCGGAAAGGGTCGACCATGAATTTCACCGGTTCGAGGATCCTCTGTGCCGTGATGCTGCTCTCGGGGCTGCTGCTCGCCGGCTCGGCCGTCGACGCCGCGACCTGGAAAACCTGGACCGAGGCGGAGGACTACGTCGCCCAAAACGGTTCGCAGGCCGAGTTCTTCGCCATGGCCGAAACGGCTTCCGGCGGGCGGATCGTCGACAACGACTGGGGACGCGACGTGGGCGATTTCCTGCGCTACGAAGTCGAAACGCCCGAGCCGTGCGACGAGCTTTACGTGACGATCCGATTCGCCCGGGCGATCGGCTCGGCTGCATCGGTCAGCGTGCGCGTCGACGACGTGACGCGCAACGTCCGGTTTCCTCACACCGGCGGCTGGGGGTTCGCCGATTCCCAGTGGCAACTGGCCGAACTCCGGTTCGAGGGCGCCCCGGCAGGAAAGCACGTCATCGAACTGACCGCAACGGCCGCCGGATCGAATCTCAACACCGACGGCCTCTTCCTGAGTAATCATCCGCTAAAGGAGAAGGACCGCAAGATTGTGCTCAGCGACGTGGCCGAAATTCAGCGTGTTGCCCGAGAGCGGGACGCCCAGTTGCAGGACGATGTCGAACGACTGCCGCCGATCGTTTATATAGTTCAGCCGCGGTTGGGCAACCCCGACGGCATGGTCCGCTATCATAGTTGGCCCGGACGGATCGTACGGCAGTGGGGATGCCGGATCGAGCGGATCGATCCTTCGCAGCCCGACGAGAAGCCACGCGTTCTGTTCGAGGACCCCGAGGGGGCGGTCTTCGATCTGAACCTCTCGTACGACGCCAAAACGCTCTTCTTCAGCCATCGTCGCCGGGGCGATGAAAACTGGCACCTCTGGGAAATGGGCGTCGACGGTAGCCGCTTGAAACAGATCACCGACGACGCCTATACCGATTTCGGCCCCGAAGAGTTGCCCGACGGGCGATTGGTCTTCAGCTCGACGCGAATCCGCTGCTTCAACGTCTGTGCCCAAACGCTTTCGACGGCGCTGTTTTCGATCAATCGCGACGGGACCGATCTGCGCCAGGTGACCGTCAATTCGTTGAACGACTACACGCCGAAGATGTTGCCCAGCGGACAGATTCTTTATACGCGCTGGGAGTATGTCGACCGCGACGTGAAGTGGCGGCAGTCGCTCTGGACGGTCAACCCGGACGGGTCGAACATGCAACTCTTCTTCGGCAACACGATCCTCAACCCGGCCGTCTTCTGGCAAGCCCGCCCGATTCCCGGCACCGACCAGGTCGTGGCCACGTTCGCACCGCATCACGGCTGGCCGCTCGGCGCGATCGGCACGGTCACGCGGCGGCACGGCCCGGAGGCGCCCATCGGCAAGGGATACGATTGGATTACCCAAGAATATCCGAACATTTTCGACAATGCCGGGCTGACCGAATGGGCCTACCGCGATCCGTTCCCGGTGGGCGGTCGGCAGTTTTTGGTCTCCTACGGCGGAGGGTTGGACGCGCAAGCCGACAAGCGCTTTGCGATCTATCTGCTCGATGCGTCGGACGTCAAGCGGCTGGTGCACGAAGACGCCGAGGTCTCGTGCATCTATCCGGTGCCGATCGTGCCGCGCAGCCGACCGCCGATGTTGGCCGAGAAGGCCCATCAAGACAGCCAATCGCCGGGCACCTTCCTGTTGCAGAACGTCTACGAAGGGTTGGACGACTCGGTCAGCCCGGGCGAAATCAAGTCGCTGCGGATCCTCGAACAGCCGCTAAAATTCCCGGTCAACGAGTCGAGTCCTCGGGCGTTCGAGATGACGCCCGTCATGGGCCGGCGCTGTTACTATCGCAAACGGTGCCTGGGCGTCGTGCCGGTCGAGGCCGACGGATCGGCCCATTTTACCGTGCCGCCCTTTCGCGAGATCTATTTCCAAGCACTCGACGCCGAAGGTCGGGCCGTGCAATCGATGGGCTCGGCGGTGAACCTGGCCCCGGGCGAGTTTCAGACGTGCGTCGGTTGTCACGACGACCGCAACGCCACGATCGCGCCGCGTCGCCGGATTCCCCTGGCGGCCGAGAAACCGCCCGTCGCCCCGGTGCCGTACGCGTGGGGCAACGACGGCGATATCGCGTTTCCCGTGGTCGTTCAGCCCGTGTTGGACCGTCATTGTGTCGCGTGCCATGGCGGCACGGCCCCCGACGGACGGCTCGATCTGTCGGGCGACCGCACCCGATTCTTCAGCGTCGCCTACGACAGGATCTGGGACCAGGGGCTCGTCTATTCGATCCGCCTGACGGGCAACGACAGCCAGGTGATCCCGCCCAAAAAGGCCTGGTCGTTCGCTTCATCGCTAACGAAATACCTCGAGCCGAGCCACTACAAGGTCCAACTCTCCCGCGAGGAAAAGGAGCGCCTTCACCTCTGGATGGACACGAACGCCAACTACTACGGCCGCCACGAGCGAACCCGCCCCGGAACGATCGGCGGCCGCGACTGCTGGGCCGGCGAATGGTTCGACAAGCGGCTCATCCCCACGTACACCAAACAATGCGCCGACT
>JAZFUB010000031.1:0-3594 GCA_036447015.1 Thermoguttaceae bacterium
GGGGCGAGACGGGCACGGCCAGCGGGGCTCGCTAGGCTACCTGACGACCCGTGCTGAAGCACGGGCCTAATACCGCTTCGCGGTCAAGGGCCGTAAACGGCCCTCCGAGTGGTTATCCTTCATTCTCGATGACTTGTGTAAAACAACGAGGGCTTACGCCCTGGGCTATTGACTGGCGCCCTTCGGGGCTGAACTCGTTTGCCATGGAATCTTGCTGGCCATGAGATTGAGATGTTGTTAGGCGACGACCATCCGCCCAATTGACCATCTGTCGATCGTCTGCTACCCTGGGGCGTTTACGATCCGTCAGAACCAGCGAATGAGGACAATGGGACCATGGCACACGAAGTAACATTGATCACCGGCGACGGCGTGGGACCGGAACTGGCCGAGGCGGCGCGGCGCTGCGTGGACGCGACCGGCGTGGCGATCGATTGGGATGTGCAAGAGGCGGGCGTCGATGTGATGCAACGGACCGGCACGCCGTTGCCCGACGCCGTCATGGAGAGCATCCGTCGCACGAAATGTGCCCTGAAGGCCCCCATCACCACACCGGTGGGCAAGGGCTTCCGCAGCATCAACGTTCATCTTCGCCAGGAATTGGGGCTCTTCGCCTGCATTCGTCCCTGCAAGTACTACCCGGGCGTGCGGACCTTCTTCAGCGAGTTGGGCGTCGACCTTGTCATTGTCCGCGAGAACACCGAAGACCTGTACGCCGGCATCGAATTCGAACAGGGCAAGCCCGAGACGGCCGCACTGATCGACCATATCAACAAGGTGAGCGCCGACCGGAAGATCAAGTCGGGTCGCGACGAGACGGGCGTGTCGATCAAGCCGATCAGTATCTCGGGCAGCGAGCGGATCGTCCGTTGTGCGCTGGAGTATGCCCGGGACAACGGCCGCAAGAAAGTGACGGCCGTCCACAAGGCGAACATCATGAAGTATACCGACGGGCTCTACTTGCACACGGCCCGCAAAGTAGCCGAAGAGTTTCCGAACATCGAATTCGAGGACCGCATCGTCGATAACATGTGCATGCAGTTGGCACAGAAGCCCGAGCTGTACGATGTGATCGTGCTGCCGAACCTCTACGGCGATATCCTGAGCGACCTGGCGGCCGGCATCGTCGGTGGGCTGGGCGTGGCGCCGGGGCTGAACATCGGTCCCGACGGGGCCGTCTTCGAGGCCACCCACGGCAGTGCGCCGAAGTACAAGGGCCAGAACAAGGTCAATCCGACGGCACTGATCCTCTCGGGCATGTTGATGCTTCGCTATCTGAACGAGACGGACGCGGCCGAGCGGCTCGAGAGTGCCGTGGCCGCGGTCATCGCTGAAGGCAAAGACGTGACCTACGACATGAAAGCCGACCGCGACGACCCGACGGCCGTCGGCACCCAAGAGATGTCGAAGGCCATCTGTGCGAAGATCGGCGGCTAACCATTATTTTCCAACGTCGGGCAAGCCCGGCGGCTGACTATCGCCCGGGTATCGGCTCGCCACCGGCTCCGATGGGCGGACCGCCGGTGGCGGGTGCTCGAAGGATGATGCCATGAATTGGATTGATCGTTCCCCCAGCGAGGCGAGCCAGGCTACCCTGGTATTGGAACACGTAGGCGATGACCTTTCCGGTGGTGACCTCCATGACGTAGACCATCGAACGGCTTAGCTGGAGCGAGCCCGAGCTGCGTTGAGTTCGTGTCAGACCGGAGACCATCATGAACCGTGGGTTCTTGCTCGGGTCGATGCCGAAGTCGGTCAGGATCGGGCGCACGGCCAACGGCGTGGCGAAGGCACCCACCTGATTCCCGTAGAATTTTCCGACCATGGGGTTCATCAGCGACATGCCGAGTTCTCCGGTGAGGCAATCGAGGACATAGATCCCCTCAGTCTCCTCGTCGATCGGCGCGGTGGTCATGATGTACTGATCGCCGGAGCGGTCGGTTGCCACGGCGTGCAACGGGGTGTCGGGCCAAAGGCCGCCCATCATCAGGCCGCCGACCAAGCCGACTCCCAGCCAGATGAGCCAACTACATTTGAACGAACGGAGCATGGGAGGGCCTCCTCGACGGGGTTCCGGAAGATTAATGGCAACACGGCCGGCATCTTGACCCGCACCCTGACGGTGGCCGGTGTCTTCCTGCATCGTATCGACTTTTTCCGGCCGATGCCAGACATTTCGCGACCTATTCCGCGCATTTTCTCACGAAACAACACCCCGGTTTACCCGGTTTTCCAGGTCGACGCCCGCATTGACCGCAAAAGCCTGCCGTTTGCCAGGAAAACTGCATGGCCCCGCTTTCTTGTAGCTGGACTCGCAAGAGTTCAGGCAGGAAGCTCCGCGAGACGCCATCGCCCGAAGTCTTGCGACTTCGGCTACGGAGTTTTCCGGTGCGGTTCACCCGGGTACTTGCAAAGGGTCGACGATCTGTCTATAACCACCTTGCATAAGTCGCTGGAATTCGCGTGTCTTGAAGGAGGTTGTTATGGCGGCAATCAACGTGGCCCTGATTGGGCAAGGCTTTATGGGACGTTCGCATTCGAACGCCTGGGGACAGGTTAACAAATTCTTCGATCCGCCGCTGAAGTCGGTGATGCATACGGTCTTCGGCCAGGAGGCGGAGAATCCGCAAGCGTTCGCCGACAACTGGGGTTGGCAAAACGCTTCGACCGACTGGGAAGCCTTGGTCGCCTCGCCCCAGATCGGTCTGGTCGACATTGTCACGCCCAACTTCATGCACGCTCCGCCGGCCCGGGCCGCGCTGGCTGCCGGAAGGCCCGTCTCCTGCGAGAAGCCGATTGCCGCCACGCTGAGCGATGCCCGCGACATGGCCGAAACGGCGAAGAAGGCCGGCATCAAGACATTCGTCTGGTTCAACTATCGCCGCGTCCCGGCCGTGGCTTTCGCCCATCAGATGGTTCGCGACGGGCTGCTGGGCGACATTCGTCACGTTCGGGCGGCCTATCTGCAAGATTGGGCCGACGAATCGGTCCCGCTGCTGTGGCGGTTCGAGAAGGAATTGGCCGGCTCCGGGGCCCATGGCGACCTGAACGCTCACATTATCGACATGACCCGATTCGTCACGGGCCAGGAAATCACCGAAATCGTCGGCGCGATTGCCGAGACGTTCATCAAGGAACGCACGATCGCGGGCGGAACGGCCGGCGGTGGCCTTACCGACGGCGGCGAGGCGTCTGCCGGCAAGGGCCCGGTCACCGTCGACGATGCGGTTCTGTTCCTTGCCCGATTCTCCGGCGGCGCGGTGGCCAGTTTCGAGGCGGCCCGACAGGCGACCGGCAACCAGAACCGCAACACGTTCGAGATCAACGGCACGAAGGGCTCGCTGAAGTTCGACTTCGAGCGGATGAACGAGTTGGAATACTACGACGCCACATTGCCTCGTGCCGTGCAGGGTTGGAACACGATCATGTGTACGCACGGCGACGACCATCCGTACGTGGCCAACTGGTGGCCCGACGCCCATATCATCGGCTACGAGCACGGCTTCACCAACCAGGCTTACGACATCCTCCGCGTGTTGTCCGGTGAAGAGCCGACGGTTCCGCTCCCCGACTTCGAGGACGCCTATCAAACGC
>JAZFUB010000032.1:0-5983 GCA_036447015.1 Thermoguttaceae bacterium
CATCAGCTTGTCGCGCCCCGCCGCACTGAACGGATTGAAGCTGCCCGGCGGATTCCCCAGCGGTTCTGTCAGGCTGCGAACGCTGGTGATCGGCTTGATCCGTTGCCCGTTGGAATCGACGTACTCCAACTCGTAGAGGGCTTTGGTCAACAGCGCGATGTTTCGCCGGCCCTCTTTCGTCAATTTGTCTTCGTCCTCCAGGGCAAAGATCCGTCCGTCCGGATCGTGGACCAACAGCGTGATCGGATCGATTTCGGCGGTCACGAAATGTTGACCCAACTGGCGCACGCCTTGAACGCTGGGTTTGTCCGCCTGCATCTCCGAGAGCAGATCGTACGTGATCGGCACGGACCACCCGACGCAGACCAACGGGGCCATAAGCAACACCGAACCGACCAGGATCAGCCCCGGTCGGGCAATGACGACGCGGCTGAGTCGGTGCCAGAACCCGGTAAACACACCGGAGCCGGCCGGCTCATTCGCACCGAGCGGTGTGCCGACCCCGAACGGCCAGAACACGGCCCGCCCGCCTGCCCGCAACAGCGCCGGCGCCAGGGTCATGCAGGCCGCCAAGGCTACGACCAGGCACAAGGCAATGGCCGGTCCGCTGTAGCTGAACTTCCCGAAATCGGCGAAAGCCATCATCCCCAGCCCGAAAACGGTCGTCAGCGCGCTGGCCGCCAAAGCATTGCCGACCTGGCCCAAAGCGACGGCCAAGGCCCGGGACGTCTGCAGCCCGTGGCGCAACTCCTCGCGATATCGGGAAATCAGAAACAGGCAGTAGTCGGTCCCGGCGCCGAAGAGGATCACGACGATGAAGATCTTGCTGGTCTTGAAAACCTTGAAATCGTACCATCCCGTCCGTGCGCTGACGTCGGTCACGATGGCCACCAGATCCATGGCGACGACCACCGACACGATGATGGTCGTCAGCGGTACGATGACCAGTCCCGGCGCGCGATAGACCAGCAACAGAATGAGCACGACCAACACGATCGTGGTCAGCTCCGTGTTGCGAATGCTCTCGCCGGCCGAATGGAGCATGTCGAAGCCGACGGCCGCCGAGCCGGTCACGTCGAGCCGCAGCCCCTCGGGAAAATCGTCCTCCGCGCGGATGGCGTCGAGCTGTTCGTACAGCCCGGTCATCAGATCCCAATTGTCGATCGCCATGAACTCGTTGCGCAGCATCAGGGCGATCAACAAGGCCTGGCCCTTGCTCCCCGGCCGGCTGATCAGCTTCTTGCCGATGACCGGCGTTTCATAGCTCTGGACGTCGACGATCGGCGAGTCCCCCGAGCCCTCGCCTTCGAGCGGCGTGAACTGGTCGACCAAACGTTGGGCCAGCGCGAAGTCGGCGCCTTGCAACTCGCCGTCCGCGCGCGAGACGACCAGGACCACCTGGCTCTTCGAGAGGATCTCGGGGAAAGCCGAGTTGAGGAGCTTCTGTCCGGCGACGCTGGTCATGTCGTCGGGCAGATAGGCGAAATCACCGTCGTGCGTGATCTCGTCCCAATGCGGAGCAACCAGGCGGATCCCGCCGACCAGGGCGGCCCAGGTCAGCAGGACGAGCAACCAGTGCCGGGCAACAAAAGCCCCCAAACGATCGAACATAGTCCGGGTGAATCCCCATTCTTGCGGAAGCAACGGTGCACGTTTCTTCAGCGGACTGCCAAACCCGTTTATCGTACCAGATTGGGACAGCATGCCAAGAGACACCGCAACACCCCCCGCAAAGTCAATGCACTCGGCGCATCTTGCCACTGTTGACCCGGCAGTGCTCGGCCGGATAGACTGGCGGGATGTTGTTGTTCAAGAAAAGATTCCTGCCGGCCATTTGCGACGGGCAGAAAACGCAGACGATCCGGCTCTGGAAGCACCGACGGATGCGTGCCGGCCAACGAAGCTACATCCCCGGGGCCGGCTATATCCGCGTGACGGCCGTCGACGTGGTGCAACTCGAACAGCTGACCGACGAGGATGCCCAACCCGACGGGTTCGAGACGGCCGACCTGCTGAGGGCGGAAATCGCCAACCTCTATCCGACCAAGTTGGCCGAAGGCTATCAAGCCTATCGCGTCGTCTTCGAACTGCTCCCGCCGCAGGAGCAGCGGAAGTGAACGCCGCCGCCCAACGTTTAGCCGTCGCCGGCACGGCGACGAAAGTTAACGTTTAGCCGTCGCCGGCACGGCGACGAACGTTGCAGTCTAAAGCCGCAACATCTCGAACAACGCCTGGGCGACCGCCTCGGGATTTCGGGCGATGGCCATCACCAGCATCACGCCGATCAAGACGCCGGCGCCGACGAGGCTCGCCCCGCGTGGATTTCGGGTAACCTCGACCTGGTCGAGCACGGGCGCCAACGCGAGTTCCAGATGACGCCAACCGACGTAGTTCTGCTTCGGTCCGACCGAAACCAACGCCACGTTTCGCATCGTCGCGGTACCCTCGATGTGCAGTTGCACGCCCAGACTCGGCAGCGAAAGACTGTCGCCGGCCCAACGGGCTTCGCCGTCGAGCTCTCCGACCAGGTCGGCCAACAGGGGACGCAGTTGATCGACCGACATGTTGTAGACGATCAGACGTGGACGAAGCAGCAGCAGGACGAGGACCAAGCACAGCCCGTAAAAGGAGAGCAGCAGGATCCACACCGACGATGCTCGGAACACCGAAGCCGCCGCGTCGGGAAAGAAGAGTTCCATCGGACCGACGACGACGAACCCCGCCACGGCCAACCCCAATGCGGCCGCATCGCGCGTGCCCGAGACCAGCAGCGGGCGGCGCGACAGGTTCAGCGTCCCCAGCAACAGCACGTAAACGGCCACCGGCCCCAGGGCCAGGCACAAACGAAACGGGTCCATCAGGAATACTCCGACAGATGGGCAAGACATCCGCGTAGGACATGGTACGGCTCGAACCGCCCAATTATACCGGCCTTGCACGGCGTCCGCCAGTCCTGCGGCAAAACGTTGCAAAATCGGACGATTCCGACTATACTGAAGATGACACTGAAGGCAAGGGACAAACCGAGGCCGTCGATCCTTGCAGGACGGACCCTCGGCCTTTTCTTGGACGGTTCTTTGACGGAGGCCTTTTCTCATGAGCCCGAATCGCGTGCCGGGCGACCGTCGGCTCTGCTTCGAGCAACTCGAGTCGCGCCGCCTGCTGAGCGTCGGTCCGCCGGCCGGGTCGGCTCCGATGCCGCCCGTCGTCATCCTGATGATCGGCGACGGCATGGGGACCCAACACGTCGAGGCCGGCCGGATGTTTCTCGGCGGAGAGATCGCCTTCGATCGGCTCCCCTATCAGGCCGAAATGACGACGTTCTCGGCCAACGCGTCGGTCACCGATTCGGCCGCCTCCGGAACCGCCATGGCGACCGGCCGGAAGGTCGACAACGGCGTGATCAGTCGGGCACTGCCCGGCGACGGTGCCGATCTAACCACGGCACTGGAAATCCACCAGAGTTTCGGCAAGGCCACCGGGCTGGTGACGACCTCAACGGTCACGCACGCCACACCGGCCGCCTTCGGGGCACACGCCGCCAGCCGCAACGATACAACCGAAATCGCTTCCGATCTGTTGACGCAAACCCGGCCCAACGTGCTCTTCGGCGGCGGTGCGTCGGGCATGACCGTCGATGCGGCCGTCGAGGCGGGCTACACCGTCGTGCAAAATCGGACCGAGTTGGCCGCGTTGAACACCCAGACCGAAACCTTCGTCTCCGGCCAGTTCGGCGCCGGCCACCTGCCCTATGAATACGACGGGCTGGGCAATCTGCCGCACCTGTCGGAAATGACGACCGTCGCACTGGACATCCTGGACAACGACCCGGACGGTTTCTTCCTGATGATCGAGGCCGGGCGCATCGACCATGCGGGCCATGCCAACGACATCGAGCGCAACGTCCGCGAGACGGCCCAGTTCTCCGAAACGGTCGAAGTCGTGCTCGATTGGGCGGCCGGTCGAACCGATACACTGGTGATCGTCACGGCCGACCATGAAACGGGCGGGTTGACCGTCTTGGAAGACAACGGGCCAGGCATCGCACCCGACGCGACCTGGTCGACCGGCGGCCACACGGCGGCCGACGTGCCCGTCTATGCCTATGGCAGCGGTGCCGAGTCGGTCGGCAGCGTATTCGACGGAGTGCTCGACAACACCGACATCTTCGAGTTGACCACCGGCGTCAACGTGCTGGGCCCGATCGATTCGATCGACCTGGGCCGCGTCGATCCATCGGCCGGCGACCTCTGGTATCGCGGCCGGGCAACGCACGAAGGATGGTTGTCGATCCAGGCACGGCCTCAGGGACCCGGCGGCGATGCGGCGGTGGTGCTCTACGACGGCCAACTCAACCGGTTGGCCGCTTCGACGTCGGGCCCTGTCGGCGAGCGGATCGATTGGCCGGCCGAAGTGGGCGCGACCTACTTCTTCCAGATCACCGGAAGTAGCACGCAAGTCGACACGCAATTTGTCAACCTCGTCGAAGTCAGCCCCGACGGCACCCGGGCAACCGTGCAGGGAACCGAGCAGAACGATCGGTTCTCGGCCTCTGCCGGTCCACAATGGTCCGCGGAAGTCAATGGCATCGCCTACGAACTGGCGGCAGGAGCCGAGGTGACGTTCTTCGGCGGCGGTGGTTCGGATTCCGCCGTGTTCCTGGGGTCTGCCGGCAACGACCTGATCACACTCGCTCCGGACCATGGGACGGTGACGGGACTCGATTTCCGTTTCGAGTTCAACGACGTTGCGACCGTCGAAGTTCAAGGCCGGGGTGGCAACGACACCGTGCGGCTGTTCGACTCGCCGGGCAACGACACGTTGATCGCCGCGCCGAACTACGGAAAGCTCTCGGGCGAAGGCTTCTCCCTTCGAGCGTCCCAAGTGGCACAGGTCGAAGCCTACGCCACGGCCGGCGGCGTCGATGTAGCCAAACTCTACGATTCGCCGGGCAACGACACGTTCGAGGCAACCCCCGGCCTGGCCCGACTCGACGGACCCACATACTCGATTCGCGTTGACGGTTTCGACGCCGTCCATGCCTACGGGACGTCCGGCGGCACCGACACGGCGAACCTGTACGATTCGGCCGGCGACGATCGGCTCTACGCCTCGCCGTATGAAGCGGCCCTCTACGGCAGCGGTTTCTACAATCGGGCCAAGTCCTTCGAGGACGTGACGGCCTATGCCACGGCCGGCGGCTTCGACCAGGCCGAGTTCGTCGACTCGCCGGGCAACGACCAGTTCGTGGCCACGCCGACCTATGCTCATCTCAAAGCGGCCGGATACCTGAATCGGGCCCGATCGTTCGATCGTGTCACTGCCCGAGCCACGGCCGGCGGGCTCGACGTGGCCAAGTTGTACGATTCACCGGGCAACGACCAGTTCGTGGCCGCGCCGAACTACGGCCGGCTCAAGGGAACCGACTTCTACAACCGGGCCGAAGGCTTCGACGGGACGCATGCCTACGCCACCGCGGGCGGAATCGACGTGGCCAAGTTCTTCGACTCGCCCGGCGACGACACGTTCTATGCCGATCCGACGGTGGGGGCCCTCTACGGCGACGGATTCTACAATCGGGCCAAATTCTTCGAAGGCGTTCACGCCTACGCCACCGCCGCCGGGCACGACGTCGCTCGGCTCTACGATTCGCCCGGCGACGACACCTTCTATGCCGATCCAATCAATGGGGCCTTGTACGGTGCGGGCTTCTACAATCGGGCCAAGTACTTCGAGGAGGTCTACGCCCGGGCGGACAACCCGGGGCATGACGTTGCGGAGTTGCATGACTCGCCGTCGGTCGACCTGATCGAGGCCGAGGGCGCATGGGCCCGACTTTCCAACGCGGCGGTCGATTTCCTCTACGAAGTGTCCGGCTTCGACCGCGTCAAGGCGACGGCAACCACACTCGGTGACACGCAACGGATTGCGCTACACTCGCCGCTGCTGTTCGATCTGGAATTGGAAGGGCCGTGGCGGGATC
>JAZFUB010000033.1:0-5247 GCA_036447015.1 Thermoguttaceae bacterium
ACCGCAACCCTGGCCTCGTGCGTGCTGCCCGGCAGCGTATGCTTCAATTGCCCGGTGGCTGCGTCCCAGAGTCGCGTCGTACCGTCCTTGCTGGCCGACGCGAGCAGCTTGCCGTCGGGGCTGAAAGCCACGGAACGAATCTCTCTGGTGTGTCCCTTCAACGAGCGCAGCAGGTTGCCCTTGGCTGGGTTCCAAAGCCTCACTTCGAGATCCATCCCGGCAGAGGCCAAGATGGATCCACTCGGGTTGAACGCCACGCAAAGCGGTGTCTGAACGTGCCCAAGCAATACGTTTCGAAGCTGGCCGGTATTCGCATCCCAAACACTGACCGTCCGGTCCGTGCATGCCACGGCCAACAAGGATCCGTTGGAACTCAGCGCCGTGCCCAGCACCGCCCCTTGGAACTGTGGCAGTGCCCCGCGTTGCTGACCTCTGGCCATGTCCCAGAATCGCACGGTCTTGCCACCGCCCCCGGAAACCAGCGCCGAACCGTTCGGGCTGAACGCGAGGCCGTAAATCCAGCCGTTGTGGCCGTGCAACGCCCCGAGAAACTCGGCCGTTTCCGGATCGAATCGTTGGACCTCCGTGATCCTCGGAGTAGGCGACTGCCGTGTGGGGCGAGGACGGCTGGCAGTCGGCTTGCCTGCGGGGTGATCGATCTTGGCGATCTCCCCCAGGCGTTTGACGAGCTTGTCTTTGACCAATGCGGAGGTGACGTTCGGCTGGGCCTTTTCGTACCAGGTGCCGGCGTGTGCGAGCAGCGCGGCCTTTGCTGGGTCCTTGGCTGTTTGGGCCACGTTCCACCAGGCGTCGGCCAGCGCGATCTGGGCCGCCGCGTCGGTCGGCGGGGAATCGAACTCCTGCTCGGCCGCCGCCTTCAGGCCCGCGTCGCTGCCCTTGGCCAGATGTGGCAGGCCTTGTTGCCAATCGTTTCTCGTCAGGCAATACCAGCGGCCGACCGTCAGGTTGGCCTCGGGGTCGTCGGGCGTCTCGTCGAGTTTCGCCGTGGCCTGTTGGAACTGCTGCCACGCCTCGTGTCGCCCGCGCACCTCGACGTTGCGGTCGTTGACCTGTTTGCGATACTCCATGCCGGCGGAGCGTCGGCTGGCGGTGTGGGCCGTTGCGATGATCGTAGCCGCCACGTCGTAGCGATGCCCGGCCATCGCCTCGTCGACCAGGGCCAAGGCCGCTTCGATCAGCGAGCCGATGGCGGCCGAGTCGGTCGCGGTCTTCGAGATTTTGACCAGCACCTTTTGCTTCACGTCGAGCGTATCCACGTCGAAGTCGGCCCCGATCGCATCGACCGCGCCGAGCATTGCGGCCGTGTCGCCGGCGTCGGTGGCCAGTTCCATCGCCTTGCGCAACAGGACGAACCGTTCGGCCGGGTTGTCGCGGCTTTGCCCGGCCAACTGCATCAACCGACCGGCCAACTCGAGTTTCGCGTCGGAAGTCTTCACGGCAGCGAACTCGTAAACCTCGTCGAGCTGCCGCAGAATGGCCTGTTGATCGGCCGCCACAGGCACGGGAAGCCGCTGGGCCGGTTGCGGTTCCGGCGCAGGCTCCACGTCGGGTTCCGGATCGGGTTCTGCCGCAGGCGGTGATGTATCGGCAACCGACGGCGACTCGGTCGTCTCGGGGGATTGCCGCGTAACGTCTTCCGAAGGATCGGTCACCGCGACGGCCGGATCTTCCGCCTCCGGTGGCGACGGTTGCGGAACCTCGGCGGAAGATGGAGATGGATCGTCCGTCGTCGGTGCGTCGGGCGATACCGGCACTTGCTGCTGGATGTGCTGCGCAGCGACTTGCTCTGAAACGGCTTCGTCGGCCGGTTCGACCTCGGTCGTTTCGTCACCCGAAAATCCCGCCCATACGAGCCATCCGACCACGATCAGAACGGCGGCTGTCGCGGCGCCGACGATCAGTTCGAGTTTCCGCCGCGATTGGCGGGATCTTTCGACAGCGGCTTGCGACGACGTGCCGGTCGGGTCTTGGACGTCCAGGTCGACCCGTCCGACCGGTGCGATCGGTACGGCCGGTGCAGCGGCCGGGAGCCTTGCCGCGTCGGTCGAGGCCGCCTGCAATCGTTGCCGCAACTGCCGGTCGTAGGCGGCCTTCTTCTCGGGATTCAGCAGACACAGATTGACCGCAGCCACCTGGTTCAACAGATCTTGCGACAAGACGCCGTGGCTGCCCGACTGCACGCTACGAAGATGCGCCATCCGCTGATCGGCCGCGTTTTCGATGACGGCCGGATCGTCTTCGAAGGGGCAAATCGCCAGCAACCGGTAGTGATTGGGCGGCTGCTCCTCCGACGGGATTCCCAACCAGCGATGGTAAGGATCGAACGGGTCCGGCATGGCTTCCCTCCCCCGCAATGCAGTTGTTCGTCGGTTCCGCTTATGGCCGACACGCCCTGGCGTGGCGCACTCCCACTCAGAATAGCGGGTTTTCCGGACCGCCGCAACCCCGCGGCGCCCGGTGCGACTGGCACCCGACGCGGCGCCGTCAGTAGTCGCGGAACGGCCCTCGCGGCTCGGCGGCGGCCATCCGGGCTTTCCATCGGGCAAACGCTTCCTTCAACTCCGTCAGTTTGTCGGGAAACGCGTCCGAGACGTCGTTACTCTCGCCCACATCGCTGGAGAGGTCGAACAGCCCCCCGCCGCGATCCGACTCGACCCATTTCCAATGCCCCACGCGCGCAGCCTTGTCCTCCTTGCGTTGCCAGAACATCTCAGTGCGGGGCGAAGGCTCGCCTTCGGCCAGTGTGGGCATCATGTCGTAGCCGTCGAGAACGAGCCCGCTCGGCGGCCGGATGCCGGCCTCGGCAAGCAGCGTGGGGACGATTTCCAGCGTGGTCAGAAAGGCGTCGCAAACGGTCCGGGCCGGAATCCGACGTGGATAGCGCACAATGCACGGAACGCGGATCCCACCTTCGAACATCCATCCCTTGCGTCCCTTCAACGGCCCATTGTCGCTGCCGCCGCCCCCGCCGTTGTCGGAGAAGAAGATCACGATCGTATCCTCGGCCACGCCGTATTCGTCGAGCAGCCCGAGCAACTTGCCGATCGCATCGTCCATGCAGGTGATCGAGGCCGCATACTGCAACCGCTGTGCCGCCGTATTGGCCGTCAGTGCCGGCTTTCCGTACCGGATGCGTTCGGTAAACCCGGCCTCCGTCTGCAAGTGCGGATACATCTGCTCATATCGTTCGGGCGCCTGGGCCGCGCCGCGGATCTTCGGATCCAGATTCGAGGCCCCGTGCGGGGCGTTGAACGGTACGTACAAGAGGAACGGGCGGTCGTGATGCTGTTTCAGGAAGCGAACCGCCTCGCGCTGGAACAGATACGTGCAGTACGTGCCCTTGTCCTCGACCGTGGGCCGGGTGTTGCGAACCATCGACGGCACGCCGTAGCGCTCGTGCGTGAAGTAATCGATGCCCGTGTTGACGAACCCATAAAAATCGTCGAACCCCCGCGAGGTGGGCAGGAAACGCCGCAGCGAGCCAAGGTCCCACTTGCCGTAGATCCCGCTGCGATAGCCGCCCGGTCGGAGCAATTCCCCCAGCAACGTTTCCCGAGTATCCATCCCGCCGATCCGCTCGAACGTCACGGCATATTCGGCCGGCGTATACAGCTTGCCATAGTCGGGCGCCTCGTTGCGGATCATGTCGTAGATACCGTTACGCTGCGGATAACGGCCCGTCAGCAGGCTACCCCGACTCGGCGTACACGCGGGCCAAGTCACATAGAAGTTGGTCAGCCGCACGCCCCCTGAAGCCAACCGATCCAGATGCGGCGTCTTGACCTCCTCGCTACCGAAGCAGCCAAGGTCGCGATACCCCTGGTCGTCGCTGACAATCAACAGCACATTGGGCGGCGTCTCGTCGGACCGTCCCTCTGATGATTGCCCTGCAAATGCGAGCAGAATGGATACCAGGAACTTCACGCTCGGGAACCGTTCACCCATGACCGCCATCCTCATGATCTTTCACCCTCGTAAACACGGACGATTAACGGCATTCTACCGGGTTGTCCCTGTGGATGCCACCATGCGAACGCCGGCCGGATCGGACCTCCTTTCTCAAGGACCCGGCCGAACCTCGATTCTTCACTTTCTTGGGGGGGTAGCCTGGAATTTGCTTGTCTTTGGAAATGTGCGTAGCTAGATTCAAAGATGTGCCTTTCATCAGGAATTGACATCGGATGCCGCACACGGGAGACCATTGACATGATGATCGAACCACCGAATCAGCCGCCCGTTTCAGATGCTCGAACGCAACAGCAGCGTCGCAAGATGAGGCGCCGGTGGAGAATCAGACGAATCCTTCGCCAGATCCTCTTTGTCTATCTGCCATGGGGGATCCCTTGCGCGGTGGCTTGTGCGGCGATCGTGTGGTTGACGTTCACGCCGATGTACTCGGCCTGGACGACGATCGAGATCAAGGACACCGCCCCGTATCTCGCTTTCCAAAAGCGTGACAATACCCGTAGCTTCGTCCAGACCCAGATGCAAACGATTCGCCACCCTCGCGTCCTCATTCCGGCCCTGGAAGAACTCGCTGGGTTGCCCGAGTTGAAGGATCAGGAAGATCAACTTGCATGGCTACAACCGAAGATAGGTGTCGTGCAGCGGGGAGATTCGGAGCTTTACGACATTACTTTCGCGGGTCCCGATCCGGAGGATGCGAAGAGAATCGTTCAGGCAGTCACCGAAGCATACTTGGCACAGCACACCGAAGAAGCCGATAGGCATGCGCGAGACATTATCGCCTTACTTAAGGGTGAGGAAGAGAACCGCGAGCGGGAGGTCGAACAGTTACGTCAGACGGCACGACAGTTGGCGATCGACAATACTGGGATTGATCCGTACGAGGTGAGATCGCAACAGGAACCCGCCGAAAATCCGGCCTTTGCAACAATACGAAGTCAATTGGAGAACGCTGAGGTCGAAACGGCGATCCTTGAGGCACGCGCGATGGTCCTGGAGAAGCGTCTCGGCGAGTTGAGGCAACTGAAGCCCGGAAGTTCGCCTAATGCCGCAACTGACGAAACGGCCCTTTCGGCTGAGGAGATCGAACAGTTGATTGCAGAGCTCGTTCCTGATTCGATGGTCGAGCAAGCCGTATCTGCGGATCCCGAGGTCCAACTTCGACAGGAGGAGTTGCGGGCCAAGCGTTCGGAACTCAGCGATAGCGAACGGCTTTCGATCAATGGGAAGATGTCCGAACTTCACAAGAACTTGGTGGAA
>JAZFUB010000034.1:0-3062 GCA_036447015.1 Thermoguttaceae bacterium
GCCCCCAAATCAAATGCGGACGCAACGAGCAGGTCAACAGCCCGTCGACACTGTTGGCGGCCAACACATGCTGCTCGGCCAGGGCTTTGCTGTGCGGATAATGACTGAGCCACGCTGCGGGGTACGGGGCCGACTCGTCGACGCCTCGCTGATCGGTGCCGTCGAAGGTAACACTCGGGCTGCTGGTGTAGACGAGCCGCCCGACGCCGTGCCGCCGACAGCCATCGACGATGTGGTGCGTCCCCAGCGTGTTGATCTCGTAGTAGTGCTGCCACGGCCCGCCGAGCCCGGCCACGGCCGCCACATGAAAGACGACGTCGATATCCCGACATGCAGCCACAACCGCCTCGCGATCGCGGAGGTCTGCCCGAACGGTTTCGACATCCAGGGCGTCCAACTCCGCGTATTGCCCCCGGCAGAGGGTACGAACGCGGTCGCCCCGCTCGAGCAGTTGTTCGACGAGATACAGGCCGAGGAATCCGCCGGCTCCGGTGACCAAGGCATTGGCACTACTGCTCATTCAGACCCACCGGTTCTGCTGAGTTTCTTCGTTGCCCAGACGGCCAGCTTCTCTCGAAAGATCTTTGCGTTGTGCCGAATATCAACGGGAAATCGCGGGTGCAACAGGAAGTCGTCGATGCGTTCGGTCAGCGGGTTCTTTCGGCCCAGTTGCCGCAGTTCCTCGATCAACGATGCTTTGGCGTCGACCGATCGAGGCATCCGGCCGTTGCGAGGTTCGACAATGATCACCGGGCGTTGCTGCCCGGGTGGCCCTACCCCCACCAGGGCACTGCGGTAAATGGCCGGGTGCTGGTTGAAAATCGCCTCGCATTGGAGCGGAAACATCGGGCCGCCGGACGTCAGCACGCGATGAGCCAGCCGGCCGCAGACCCAGAATCGGCCTTCTTCGTCCAGGTAGCCCGTATCGCCCATGCGGTGCCATACTTCGTCTCCGCCGGCGATCTTCCCCAATGCGTTCGACTCCCGGCGGGTGCAGTATTCCCGGGTGACCACCGGACCTTGGACGATGAGCTCCCCGATTTCACCCGTGTCGAGCGACTCGACCTCATCGAGCGACCCGATCGGGCCATCGACGATGCGGATCACTTGCCAGCGGATGCCCGGGAAATTGCGACCCACACAGACGCCGGCCCCCTGACTCGTCTTTTCCGCCGTTTCGCCCAGCACTTCGGTCGCCGAGATCGAGGCCACCGGCAGCGCCTCCGTCGCTCCGTAGGGCGTGTGAATGTCGCCTTCGGGATGAATCGCGGCTTTCATCCGCTCGAGCACGTCCGCAGGCACGGGGGCCCCGGCCGAGAGGACCCGGCGGACCGTGCCCAGGCGGACGCCGTGCTCCCGACAGTATTGGCCCACGCGGTTCCATATCGCGGGCGATCCGAAGGCCTGGGTTACGCTCCAATCCTCGGCCGCTTCGAGGATCTTGGCCGGATCGACACGAGCGGGCCGCGAGGGGTCCATGTCGGGAATGACCGTGGTGACGCCCATCGCACAGTTGAACAGGCCGAACAGCGGGAAACCGGGCAGATCGATCTCACCCGGCCGAATCCCGTAGAAATCGCGGATCTGGGTGACTTGGCCATCGAAATTGCCGTGTCGGTAGAGAACGCCCTTCGGTGGGCCGGTGCTGCCGGTCGTGAAGATGATGGCTGCCGGATCGTCCGCCAATGTGGGGGTCAACTCGCCGCAGGTCCACGGCTCGCCCCGGAGTTGGTCGAGGGTCACACCGTCCCAAAACCATCGCCGCCCGCCGACCGTGACGTTCCACTTTGCCCGGGGAAAACGGTCTTTCAGCAGCGTTCGTACCGCATGCACGATCGGTATGGCTACGAACCCCTCGGGGTCCGCTTCCGACAGGCAACGGACCAGGTTTCGCCGCCCCATGCCCGGATCGATCAGAATCGCCACCGCGGCGGCCTTGAACAGCCCGAAAACCAGCGAAATGAAGTCGATACCGGGCCGAACCAGCAATGCAAGCCGGGTGCCGGGCACGACACCCAATTCGTGCAGTCCCCGGGCGATCCGGTCGCTGTCACGGTCCAATTCCTCGAAGCTGATCTCGCGATAACGCCGCTTGCCGCGACGATCGTAGCCGAGCGGTTCGACGACGGCCACCGCGGAGGGCATGACACGGGCCATGTCCGTCAGGCGAGACGCCACGTTGACGATACTTTCCGGGGTACTTTCAGAGGTGGACTCTGTGGACACGGGCTTTTCGAATGCAAAGATGGTGGAGGAGGGCCAAGGCCGGCAGATTCGTCAATCGTACGGGAAACCGGGGTATTGTACAGGGCATCCGCCAGGCTGGCGTATTTGGGCCTTCCGCCGACTTGTCGCCGCGCCCCCCTTTGACGATTCGGGCCGAAGAGCATACAAATGACATAGGTTCCTTGTCACCGACGTACAATGTTGCGGACGCACGATGTCGCCGGCATCCGACGAGGGACCCCCGCAATGGGGACCTGCGAACCTGGTCAGGGACGAAAGTCAGCAGCCATAAGCAGTCATCTCCAGGTGCGGTGGGTCTCTCGTCGGGTGCCGGCCCCTTTTCCAAGGATTGACCCAGCAAAGAGTGACCCAGTTTCCAAAGATTGACGCAGCGGAACCGGTCTCCGGCCCCATGTCTGAAACGCCCCTCACGCCCGAATCGACGCCCGATGCTTCGGAGCCCCCGGAGCAGTATGTGGTCGTTGCCAGGCGCTATCGGCCGCAAACGTTCGACGAACTGATCGGCCAGGAGCATGTGGCCCAGGCACTGTCCAATGCAATCTCGTCGAATCGGGTGGGGCACGCCTACTTATTTACGGGTTCTCGTGGCGTCGGCAAGACGTCGGCGGCACGGATTTTCGCCAAGGCGTTGAATTGCGAGCAGGGGTCTTCGCCCGTTTCCTGTAACCAGTGCGACATCTGTCAGACGATCGGCTCGGGTGAAGACGTCGATGTCCTGGAAATCGACGGGGCGAGCAACCGCGGAATCGATGAGATCCGGCAGTTGCGGCAGAATGTCAATGTGCGGCCGAGCCGGTCGCGCCACAAGATCTACA
>JAZFUB010000035.1:0-4472 GCA_036447015.1 Thermoguttaceae bacterium
CATGAACTCATAGCCGGTCATGTCGGGCAGCCGGATGTCGGCGATGATCACGTCGTAGCCGCCGTCGGTCAGGCCGCGAACCATGTAGATGGCTTCGGACCCGTCGTGGGCCGTTTCGATCACGCATCCGTAGCGTTCCAACAGCGAATGGGCCGCACCTCGGACGTTCTCGTCGGCATCGACCACCAGCAACCGGCGGCCGTGCAGTTCGGGGCGGTCCTCGACCTGCATCAGTTGCGGATGGGCCTCGGTCGGCGACATCTGTTTGCCGACCATCTGGATCGTGCGTTTGATATCTCGGGCGTTACGGAGGATGCGCTTGAGCCGCTCTTCCTGCTCGGGTTCGTGGCCGATATAGCGTTCCATGACGTTGACCGCATCATTGAGAATCTCGTCGACCGGCATCGCCACCGCGCTGTGGATGGCTCCACAACTCTCGGCCGCCGTGCTGGCCTTCTCGGCCACCAACAACTCCAACTGGTTCAGCGCAACGGCCACGTCGCGGCTGAAGATCTCGAGGAACTGCAGATCGCTCTCGCTGAATGCCCGCGGCTCGGGACTCTCGACGTTGAACGTACCGATGACCTCGTCGTGCAGAACCAGCGGCACGGTCAGCGAACTCTTGGCGGCCCGGGCACCCTTGAGGTAGAGCGGATCCTCGGTCGTGTCTTCGCACAGATAGCTTTTTCCGGTGGCCGCCACGAAGCCGGTGACCCCGTTGTTCTGCGGCTGAGCATAAAGCGCGCGCGAGGCGGCCTCCGGCTCCATTCCGACCGACAGCAGCGGCTCCAACCGGCCGGTCTTCTGATCCAGCAGGCGGATTTCGACCATCTCGAAATGCAGCAGGTCGGCCGTGTAGTGGAGGATGTTGGACTTCAGCAGCTCGATCCGCTCGGTGACTTCCATCTGGAACAGTTCGTCGGGCGTCAGATCGGCCAACTCCATGCCGGCCTGGTGAATGGCGGCCAGCTTCTGTTGCTGGTGCATCTCGACCGTCACGTCGCGGATCGTGACGATCAGGCGTCGCGGCGGTTCGCCGGCTTCGCGAACCGGGGCCGCATGCACGTGGTAATACCGGTTTTCTCCGCTGCGCAACGTCGAGACGGTCCCCTGTCCGGTGGCCAAGGCCGTGTGGAAGGGGCAGAAATCCGGGCCGAGGATTTCCGGACTGCCCATCGCGGCGTAGAAATTCACGCCCAACACCGTCTCGCGGCCGCTCCACTCGCGAACCCGACCGTTACCCCAGAGGATCGTGTTATCGCTGTCCAGCAGGACCACTCCGTCGGGCATTCCCTCGAGAATCTGCTCGTTCTGCAACAGTTTGCCGATCTGGATGGCTTCGTTGAGATGCTCGGAGGTGACGTAGACGCCGGCGAACTTCTCGCGCGACAGCATCGCCAGCGCACGCAGGGGGTTCTGCACGACCACCACCTCATGCGACTCGACCGCACCAGCCAGGGTCTGCTCGACGTCCTCTCGGGCGTCGCAAACCAGTAGAATTCTTTGTTTTTCCGACAAATTACACTCTCTGCTGTCCGCGGAACTCTGCTATGACTCGAATACCCGACCCCAATACCACGCCCCGAACTGCAATTCTCGACCTGTTGCGATTATAGGGGCGCCGACCCGCCCGAACAACCGTCCTCAGGCCGGTCCGGCCTCCAATCTTGCACGGCGTCCAATCTTACACTGGCCCCTGATCTTGGATCGGTCCAGCGTCACCCGAACATTTACCGCCGCATGGGCAGAAATGCCCGTTTCTCGTTCCCACGTCACGAGTGTGCCACATGGTCGCTACGTCTATCATATTCGGACGCCTTTCGGGTTGCCAACCCGGGTGATTCGGGTGTCGTCGGTCATCGCTGCTCGTCACGCGGCCCCTACCACGTGGCTTCCAACCGAAACGATCGTTTGACCCGATCAGTCGGGTTGCTACGATAGCTAATGGTTCGTCCAACAGGGTTTCAACAGGCCACCGACACGCCACAATAAGACACACCGGTACACACTTATGCCCCGTAGGCTCCTCGAGAATAGTTACATCCGTTGCAATCCCCACTGCGGACCGGTCTCTTCCGGGTTGGGAGTGTCTGGCCGACTTGAGTTCGCATGCCGGGTAAGACGATCATTGCAGAGGGCGCGAGGCGTTAGTCCTTGCCGCCAACGAGTTACCTGGCGAGTTATCTGGCGAGTTATCTGGCGAGTTCCCTCCGGAGGATCCGATCATGTGGCGTTCCCTCTTTTTGGCCATCGGAATCACCCTGATCATCCTCGGTGTCGAGTGCCTCGGCATCGAGAGCGTGAATCTGAAGATGCGCGACGATCCGCCGGCGCCGACCTCGCCGTGGGACACGGCGCCAAAGGTGGGACCGAAGAAGAAGGTTACTCCGCAAAACTGGGCCCCATGGAGCCTCATGTCGTCCGGGGTGGTCGTCTGCCTCTACTCGTTCACGATTCCGCGCCGGGTTCAAGGCAACTAGGGTGTGATAATCCACCCCAGTGGCGGAGGTTTGCCCCGATCGACGCGCCGGTGCCGCCGGTTCCTGCTTCCGAACTCAAGCCCATGAAACGTCCCTTCTTTGCCACTTGCCGCAACGCTGTGCGCCGTGCTATCGCGTCTCGTACGGCCGCGTGTCGACATACGGCGATCCTTCGAGCGTTGCTGATTTCAACTCTTGCAATCTGCCTCTGGCCGACACTTCCGACGATCGGGTTGGCCGGCGGAGGGCCGGAGAACGTGCTGTTGGTCGTGAACCCCGAAAGTTCCGCTTCGATGACGATCGCCAACCACTACATTCGACTTCGCCATATCTCGCCCAGCAACGTGCTGATGCTGTCCTGGGATCCCAAGGTTCAGACGACCGACATCGACACGTTTCGCCGGAAGATCCTGGTGCCCGTGCTCAAGACGATCCAAGAGCGTCGCCTGGCGGCGCAGATCGACTACATCGTCTACTCGAGCGACTACCCCTCGGCGGTCGAACTGAATAAGGATACGACGAAATTCCTCGCCGCCATGCGTCGAGCCGAGCAACCCGACCCCGACAAACCGCCGAGCCAGCTATCTTGGCCGGATTATATGACGCGAATCGGCTCGATCAACGGACTGACCTATCTTTGGCAACCGGTTACGGCAGGCCATCCGTCCTATTTTCACGTGAAAAACAACCTCTACACACGCTTCGAGGTGGACGCGCAGGCTGGTGCTCCGTCGCTGGGGTTCCGCAGCAGCCTGCACTTCGGGCGCAAAGGCAAACTGGTCGAATCGAAAGGGGCCGGCTATATGCTGTCGGTCGTGTTGGGCGTTACCGCCGGCCGTGGCAATTCGGTCGACGAAGTGCTCAACTACCTGGGCCGTAGTGCGGCAGCCGACGGCACGCACCCGACCGGCACGATCTACTACGTCCGGAACGAAAACATCCGTTCGAAGGTTCGCCACGACGCGTTTCCCCGTGCGGTGCGGCAATTGAAGCAGTTGGGGGTCGAGGCCGAAATCGTCGAAGGCACGACCCCCACACGAAAACACGACGTGCAGGGGGCGATGCTCGGTACGGCGACCTTCAAGTGGAAATCGTCGGGCAGCACGATCCTGCCAGGAGCCATTTGCGAGCATTTCACCAGCTTCGGCGGCATCATGCGGTCGGGCGCAAGCCAGACGCCGTTGTCCGAGTTCCTGCGATACGGTGCCGCCGGTGCCAGCGGTGCCGTCACGGAGCCCTACTCGCTGCAAGACAAGTTCCCCACGGCCGACATCCAGGTCCACTACGCCCGGGGATGCACGCTGGCCGAGGCGTTCTACCAATCGATTTACGGTCCCTATCAACTGCTGATTGTGGGCGATCCACTGTGCCGCCCGTGGGCAAACATCCCGCAAGTGACCTGCAGCGGTGTCGAGGCCGACGCGGTCTTGACCGGCCCGATAAGCTTGACTCCTTCAGCCACGGTCCGCGGCGGTGGGAATCCCAGCGGCGGGAAGGTCGACCACTTCGAACTGTTCATCGACGGATGGCGGAGAACCGCATGCCGCGTGGGTGAAAAGCTCCAGTTCGACACGGCACGGATCGCCGACGGGTATCACGAGCTTCGCGTGGTAGCGATCGAGGCCGGCCCGATCCAATCGCAAGGTAGGTGGATTCTGCCGGTTATGACCGCCAACCATGGCCGAACCATCACGGCAACGGTTGCGCCGCAAGGAACCGTACACCCGGACAAGCCGCTGACGATCACGGCCCGATCGCCCGGTTCCGCACGCATTGTGGTGATGCACAACAGCCGATCGGTCGGGAGAATCGCCGGGGAAAGCGGCCGGATCGAGCTCGATACGAGCCAACTCGGCCTCGGCCCGGTGCGGCTCGACGTATTTGGCGTGGGCCACGGCAGCCCGTTGGAATATGCCATGGCCAGACCGATCGAAGTGACGGTCCGGGCCGACGACTCCTCCGATTGATTCACCCGCTTTCAGTAGAGTTTTC
>JAZFUB010000036.1:0-3688 GCA_036447015.1 Thermoguttaceae bacterium
CGGCCGCTGAGCCGCTTTTCGCGTCATCGGCTCTACAACCTGACCCGGCCGAAGAATTCTCTCATCTTACTGACGCCGCTTTCAGGGTGGTCGGGCGGCCATGCGGTGCGCTTGGTGAAACTGGACGATGCACGGCCAGTCAAGGAAGATCGATCTCGTCCGCCGCGTCCCATCGAGCATCCGATCATCTTTGTCGACACGGACGATCCGGACTATCAGAGTATTCTCGCGCACATTCAAGCGGCAAAGGAAAAGCTCGACGAGATCAAACGTTTCGACATGCCCGGCTTTCGGCCCAACGAACACTACGTCCGCGAGATGAAACGCTACGGGGTCCTCCCGGCATCGCTGGACGACGACAACGATCCGATCGACGTCTACGCCACGGATGAAGCCTACTGGCGATCGTTCTGGCACCAACCGGAGACCCGTTGAAGAAGTGTGTGTGGCACGTCCCTGAGGCACGAAGGGCGTGGGATATCGGGAAGACCACGCCCTTCGTGCCTCAGGGACGTGCCACACACCAGCGTCTTGTTCGCGGAGAGGCTGTGAATCAATGCGTACGATGGGCCTCCAAGCCCGTCGACAGGTCGAAATTCCGTGGATTCGACGGGCTCGGAGGCCCATCGTACTGATTGTCTTCGAAAGATTCACAACCGCGGAGCGAACAACGACTATGGGAGATTTCGCGACGGTCCGAGTAGTCCTTCGCCTCGGCGGATCAGAATGGCGATCAGTCGGCCGTTAGCACCCATGGCCGCGAACTCCTTCGCGTCGTCTTGCCCGACGTCTCTGGGGATCATCCGCCCGTTGCGAATCTCGGCGATTTCGTCGGCCGACAGCTCGATCCGCGGCAGCGACTCGACGGCCCGCGACGCGGGCAGCACTTGCTCCGGCCAGCTCTGTTCGGTGATCCGTAGCGGGTCGAGCGCGTCTTTCAGATCGAAACAGCCGATCTTCGTCCGCACCAGGGCCGACATCACGGCCGCGGTTGAGAGCGACTCGGCCAGATCACGGCCCAACGAGCGAATGTACGTGCCGCTGCCGCATTCGATGTTCAGCGTCAGCTGCGGATAGTCGTACGCTTCGACCTCGAGTCGGTGGATGGTAATGCAACGCGGTTTCAGTGCAACCTCTTTCCCCTTTCGCGCCAATGCGTATGCACGACGACCGTCGACCTTCAACGCCGAGTAAATCGGCGGACGTTGCTCGATGTGGCCGACCAGTGCGGCCGCCGCCGCGACGATCTGCTCGCGCGTGGGTACCGGCGGATTGTCCAGTTCGGTCACTTCGCCTTCGATGTCCTCGGTCGGGCTCGAACGTCCCAAGAGGAACGTGCCCGTGTAGCCCTTGGGCATCCGCTGAACGTATTCGATCAGCCGCGTTGCCGCGCCGACACAAACGACCAGCACGCCGGTAGCCAACGGGTCGAGCGTACCGGCATGCCCCACCTTGGCCGGGCGGACCAATCGCTGGATCTGATTGACCACGTCCCGCGAGGTCACGGCCGGCGGTTTGTTCAGGTTGAGAATACCGTAAGGAACCACGGGCCGTTTCCTGTTGTGGTTATGAAGTGCGTTGCGCCATCGTCGTTTAGCGGCCGGGCTTGCCCGGCGCGTTTCTGCCGACGAGAGCAGTTCAAAACACGCCGGGCAAGCCCGGCCGCTAAACACGATTGCGATGCAACGTAGTGCTGTAGGGCTAGTATCGCAGAAAATCCCCCGGCCGGTAACCCGCCGCTAGCGGTATTTTCCGGCAGACGTTAAGATGAAAGGTACGGGCAGTTTCAAGGAAAGCGGCATGAAATTCGAGCAACTCGGACCTTATCGAATCGTGCGGGAGTTGGGACGCGGCGGCATGGGGACGGTCTTCGAGGGGGTGAACCTCGACACCGACGAGCCGGCGGCGGTCAAGCTGCTTGCGGCCCCCTTGGCTGCCGAGGACGACTTTCGCAGCCGATTCGAGGCCGAAATCGAAGCGCTTCGAAAACTCAACCATCCGAACATCGTACGACTGTTCGGATTCGGCGAGCAGGACGGACAGCTCTTCTACGCCATGGAACTCGTCGAAGGGCGGAGTCTCGAGAGTGAGTTCGGGCGGGGGCGACGGTTCGATTGGCGCGAGGTGACGCGGATCGGGATCGATACGTGCGGGGCGTTGCGGCATGCCCATGACCGGGGCGTGATCCATCGCGACCTGAAACCGGGCAACCTGCTGCTGAGCAACGAAGGACAACTGAAATTGTCCGACTTCGGAATCGCTCGACTCTTCGGCCATACCCGGCAGACGGCCGTGGGTAGTGTCGTGGGGACGGCCGAATTCATGTCTCCCGAACAGGCCGAGGGGCGACCGACCGGACCGCGATCGGATCTCTACAGCCTGGGGGCCGTGCTCTACGTGCTGCTTTCGGGGCGGCAACTGTTTCAGACGCAGTCGTTTCGAGAAATGCTCGACAAACAGCGCTACGAGCGTCCCGATCCGGTCGGCGAGCATGCCCCGGACACGCCGTTGAAGTTGCAGGCGATCATCGCCCAGTTGTTGGAGAAGGACCCGGCACGTCGGATCCCCAATGCCGCCATCCTCGCCCGGCGGCTGGACGAAATGCAGCAGTCGTTGTCGTTGCCTCTCGATCCGCAGCGGCCGCTCAACAACGACGTGCCGCCGGACGGTTCGGACGCGACCGATCCTCTCGAGTCGGAAGACGGCCCGAGTCGGTCGGCATCCGGCGATTTGCCGCCGACTCGGGCAATCGACGATCCGTCGTCGGTTGCGGCGGCTTCGCAATCCTTGCAGCCGGCATCGGACGATCTGCCCGAGACCAGGGCGACCGGCGCGTTCGACGAGCCGGCCGTCTCGAACGGACACGACAACGCGAAACGCAACGTTCGCTTTACGGCTGTCGCCGACGAGGAACTCGACCGTACCGAAAGCCCGCCTGCGAAAACGGCCTGGATCTCGCCGCAGACGTGGTTGTTGATCGCGGCATTGATCGGCGTGGGTGTGACCGCATGGTATCTGCTGCAGGACCCGACGCCCGACGATCTTTACCGGCGAATCAGCGTGCATGCCACCGACAAGGCAACCGGTTCGCTTCTGCAAGCAGAGGAGGACATTCGCAGGTTCCTGATGCTGTTTCCCGAGGATTCGCGATGCCAGGAGCTGCGCCGCCATGAAAGGAGAATCGACCTGCTCCACTTGGAACGCAAACTCGAGCTCTGCGCACGGGGGCTGGCCGGCACCGAGTCGCTGGTGCCGATCGAGTTGGACTTTCTCGAGGCGATCAACTACGTTCGGCTCGATCCCGTGTTGGGCTTGGTGAAGCTCGAAGCATTGGTTAATCTGTATGGTCGCGAAGAGGCACAAGCGGGCCCGACCGGGAACTGCCTCGAATTGGCTCGCTGGCGGCTTGAGCAGCTTCACGCCCAACTCGACGAGAAGATGGGGCAGCACGCCAATATGGTCGCGGATCGGCTCGACGAGGCCGACCGGGTGCTGGCGTCGGACCCCGAGCACGCCCGGGCGATTTACGAGGCGGTGATCGAACTGTACAATAACAAGCCATGGGCGGCCGAGGCCGTCGAGCGAGCCCGAGAGGCTTTGGCCCGGTAGCTGCTAAAGGGGCGACCGATAAACAACTTCCCCGTTTAGCTGCCGCCGGTACGGCGGCTTTGCCGGAAGTGCGTCCAGA
>JAZFUB010000037.1:0-4650 GCA_036447015.1 Thermoguttaceae bacterium
AAACACGCCGGGCAAGCCCGGCCGCTAAACACGCTTGCGACTAAACCCAGCACTGTAGTACTAAGTGGGACAAGCGAAACCTCCATTGTGTTCGCTGGCGACGGTCGACGGAAGCCCCATTAGCCAATCAGCTTGAACCGAGGGTCGGTCCGTGGCCCGCTTCGCCCCGGCGAGCTGCCAAAACAGTCCAGCAAACCGGGTGACACATTCCCCGCAGCGTCGTAGAATTGTAGAAGGGCCGATCCGTCGGTTGCCCGGCCGTGCCCAAGCCCAATCTCCCCCTCATAGCGTGTGGAACTGTGGAAAAGGCCTTGTTCTCCATCACCTGCACGACCTGCCAGGCCCAGTTGGCGGTGCGCAACGAACAGGCCATTGGGGCTATACTCGAATGCCCCAAATGTAGTAGCATGGTCCAAGTGACGCCGCCGGAAGGTTGGCAGCCCGGCCAGATCGCTGTCGAGTCATCAGTAGCATTGCCGCCGAAAGCCCCTGTCACGGAACGGCCACCCGTCGAGTCACCGCCTGCCGAGCCACCACCTGCCGAGCCACCGCCCGTAAAACCGCAAGTCCCATCGTCCGATTCAGTCGAGCCGGTTGCCGCCGAGGGAGCGGCCACGGCCGAGACGCTCGGCGGTCCCGGCGGTGCTTGGGTCTCGCCGGCCGAATTGCTTTGGCGGAAGTGGCTGTTGATCGGCGGCGTCTCGGTGGCCGGTTTGGTCGTGGCGGTCGGTGCCTGGATGTTCTTCTCGTCCGATGGGCCGGAACCGCCCGTTGCACCATCGGCACAGCACCCGGTCGATCCGGATGTCGAACAAGAACCGACAACGCGGCCCGCACCGGAACTCCGTCGGCTCGATTTGCGTTGGATTCCCGATGCGACGACGTTGGTCTTCAGCCTCGATGCCTCGGAGTTGGCCACGCAGTCCGGTTCGGACAAGTTGATCGATCAGGTCGGATTCGCTTGGAACCCCACCCTCCGTGCCGTGCTGCGGAGTTTGGGGTTGAAGCTTGACGCGATAGACCGGGTGACCTGGGCGGCAACCGATTTGAACGCTTGGCCCGGGCAGAGCGTCGTTGTCCTTCAGTTGAATACCGGCCACAATGCCGATGTGCTGCAAGCGATCGGCGAACCGGCCGGGCTGAGTTTCGCCGGCACCGAGTGTCGTCAACTGCCCGGGGCACCTTGGCCCCATCCGTTTGCGATTGTCGACCAACGCACAATCGTCACCGGGCATGGCCGGTTGCTCGAACACCTGGACGGTCGTAGCGAAGTCCATTTGGAAAACCCGGTGGTGGAACGCCTGATCGAGACTTCCGCTGCCGACGCCAATGCAACGCTGTTGGTCGATCTGGCAACCGCTCGCAAGGCCGGCTGGCGGTTGCCCGGCTCGCTGTTGGACGTCTGGCCGATCGGCAAAGACGCCTGGCGTACCCTGTGCGAAATCCCGATCGGGCTCGGTTGTACCTGGAATTGGACCGACGGTTCGCGAACCGAGTTGGCCTTGCTCTGCGACGGACCGACGCCGGCCGAGCAAGTTCAGTCGGCCATCGAGACGTTGCTTACGGAAGCCGACGTTTCGCTGACGGCCCGAATCGAGGCACTGCCCGAGAAACTCCAGGCCGGAGCGTTGACCGTCACGGCAGCCGCCCAGTACGAGATTCTGTTGAAGGAGATCCTGGCCGGTTCGCGAGCCGCACGGTGGGAGACGGTCGACGAGACGGTCTGGGTCCGGATCGACTGGAGCGATGGTCCTGCGATGTTGGCGGCCGCGCTGGCCGAGAGCCGACCCGCGATACACGCCGATTGGCTCGCCGCTGCCCGGACGGCCGACGAGGCGAACCATCGCCGGTTGGTCACCGGGCTGGGCGGATATCAAAAGGCAGAGGGACATTACCCGGCCGCTGCCGCCGGGGGTGCGCTCTTGCCCACGGAGACCCGGCTGAGTTGGATTGCCCAGATGCTCCCCTACTACGGTCATGCCGATTGGCATCGTCAGTTGCAGTTCGGCTATGACTGGAACGGTTCGCAGAACAACCCGGTCGCGCGGCGGCCGTTGGTGGAGGTCGTCAATCCGGCCCTGGGTCCCAGTGCAACCGAGGCCGGTTTTCCGACCACGCATTACGTGGGCGTTACGGGCATCGGCGCCGATGCCGGTCGTTTGGAGGCCGACGACCCTCGCGCGGGTGTCTTCGGTTTTGGGCGGAAGACCGAGTTGGCCCACATCGCCGACGGAGCGTCTAACACGATTGCCGTCCTAGGGGTGACCAAGCGACTGGGAGCCTGGGCGGCCGGAGGAGAGCCCACGGCCCGCGGACTGACGCAGCGGCCGTATGTCAACGGGCCGGACGGTTTCGGCAGTGGACAGCCCGACGGCATGGTGGCCGGCATGGCCGACGGTTCGGTCCGTTTCCTTTCGAAAGATATCGATCCGGAGGTCCTCGAACAGTTGGCGACGATCCACGGAGGCGAGGCGCCGGCGCTGGCGGGGCTGGATCCCGAAGTCGAGCAACCGCCGCATCCACCCGAGCAGCCGCCGGTCGACGACCCGCCTGAAGACGAAGTGCCCAACGGCCGTGACCCGATTCAAGTCGACGCAAGGGCTCGACTGACCGGCGTGCTTCCCGAAATCCGTCTGACCGATATGCCGCTGGCCGACGCGGTCGATCTGTTGGCTTCGCTCAGTACGGCCCCGATCAGTTTCGATACCGACGCGATGCGGCGGCTGGGGGTCACGCCGCGCGATCCGGTCTCTGTCAATCAGGCGGGTAAAAACTTCGGCGAAATCCTCGAATACGTCGCCTCCAGTCGGGGGCTCATTCCGCTGATCGAAGACGGTCAAGTGCTGCTGACCTGTCCGGCGGACCAGCGCGAAACGCTTCGGCAAAGCCGTTACTCGATCGGCGACTTGACGGAGAATGATCCGGAAGAAGTGGCCGCCTTGGCCGAACTGGTGCGAACGCTCGTCGCCCCCGATTCATGGCAGGCACGCGGCGGTCGAGGGACGATCGCTCCGAATGGCAACACGCTTGGGATCCTGCAGACGGCCGAGGTTCACTATCGGATCGTCGTCTTCTGCGAAAAGCTGCGAATTGCCCGGGGACTGCCGCTGCGAAGCCGCTACGATCCGAAGCGGTTCCGGCTGACGACGCGCACCGCCGAGGCCGCCGAGGTGCTGACCGCGTCGATGACGGCCAACTTCCTCGAGCCGAACCCGTTGGGACGGATCGTGGCGTATCTCGAAGATCAGGCCGGGATCGACCTGCTGCTCGACCATCCAACCCTCTATCTCGCCGGCATAACGCCCGATCTGGAGGCGACGCTCAACGTCGACAAACAGCCGGTCTCCGTGGCTCTGGACGAACTGCTCGGACCGTTGGGGCTGGCGTATCGCGTGGTCGACGGCACGACCGTCGAGGTCTCGACACGTGCGTCGATCACCGCCAAGCTCGAACTCGAGTTCTACCCGATCGGCGAACTGTTGGCCAAGCAAGAGGGGGCGACAACCGCAACGGCCCTGATCGAACGGATCAAGAGCCGTGTGGCCGGATCGACCTGGAACGATGCGGGCGGGCCCGGCGTGTTGCATTTCGACCGGCCGGCCGGCTGCCTGATCGTACTGCAATCGCAGCCCGTGCAAGCCGAGATCGAGCGACTCTTGACCGAGATGGCCCAATAGAGCGAAAAAGGAGCGAACTGGCCAAGCAACTTGGTAACGTCTCGCAGGCAGCAGGACGCCCGCAGATCAATCGTCAAATGCTCTAGAAGCCGATCTTGAAATCTCCCGCGGCGGCGGTCATAACGCGTTGCAGGTCGTGGCGCTGCTCCGCGGTGAGGACATCGGGCGGCTCGTATTGCTCGAGATGGCGCTGCACCTCAGTATGGGCCCGCTGCATGAGATCGGGCGCTGCCGAGGTGTCGTTATCGAGTTGCGTCCGGTCGATAAGCGGCCCGGGGATGCAGTGTTCCTGCCGAAAATACTTCAGCGTGTGGTCGGCCGTCAGGAGGGTTTTCTCGCGGAGCAGTTGGTCGAACAGGTCGTCGGCGGGGAAGTCCTCGCGCGGCTCAACGCCCGCCACGAGCCGGCGGGTGATGTCGCAGAGCTGGGCGTCGAAGACGAGCTTCTGCAGCGACATACAGCTTTCGAAGTAATGCATACCCGGCCCGGAAACGCTGTTGACCCCTGCCAGGCCGGCCAGATACAACCCGCTGCCGGACTCGAAGCCCGCCTGGGCGTCCAGCGTCTTGCTGTCGCTCATGCCGATGTATGCCTGGGTGGGCAGCCCCAGGTACTTGCCCACTTCGATGTAGGCGCAATCGATCATCTGCGCCTCCACGGCCGAGATGCTGGCCGCCATCGTACGCATGTCGAACACGCCCGGCGAGCCACCGTAAAGGATCGGCGCGCCGGGCCGCGCGGTCTGGGAGATGACAATGCCGCTGAGCGTCTCGACGGTGTGCTGGATGACGCACCCGACAAGGGAGATCGGCGAGACCAATCCCGCCAACGGCATGGTGATGAACTCCACGGGGATGCCCAACTCGGCACACCTGGCGGTGTTGTCGGCCGTTGTGATGCTCCACTTCAGCGGCGAGCTGGGGCAGCACGAGAAGATGGTAAAGGGTTTTGCGCGCAGCGCCTCGGCGGTACC
>JAZFUB010000038.1:0-7593 GCA_036447015.1 Thermoguttaceae bacterium
AAGACCGTGAAACAACTGCTCGCATTTCGCGCTTTGCGGGGACTGTCGCAGGCTGAGGTTGCATCGCGAATGCAAACCACTCAGAGCCGCGTGTCGAAGCTGGAAAACTCAACCGACAACGATTTGCGAGTAGGCGACTTACGTAAGTATGCCGCGGCAGTTGACTGCGGTCTGAGCGTGGGCGTCATACCCAAGGAAACCAAGCCGGTGGACACTGTAAAGCGCCACGCTTTTGCAATCAAACGACATATGGAAGACCTAGCTCGCCTTGCGGCCTCAGACAAGACAATTGCCTCGGGTGTGACCCAATTCTTCGGCGAAGTAGTCTACAATATTACCCGAATGTTGGCGGAAGCGGTACGTCATCTGCCACTACGGGATGACGATAAACCATACTTCAGCATCAAAGTCTCTGAGATCCAGTCTGTCGATAGTGAGGATGCTGGGGCTCAAGGCGACCCAGCAGTCGAAAGGAACGAACGCGCGACCTTCTGACCGGCTGAGCAACGGCGACAGCAATGCCGCATGCACCCCTCAAGAACGAATATCATAGCAGTACAGCGTCTCGTTGAATCGCAGATAGAGTCTTCCGTTGCAGATGACCGGATGTGCCCAGACGTCTTTTCCTTCTGCAAATTGGAAGCTGCCGACGGTTTCGAATCGGCCCTCGGTTGGTTTCTGCAAGGTCATCGTTCCTCGCTCGGTCAGGCAGTAGAAACGGCCGTCTGCATGGATCAGTGAGCCGACACCCAGTTCGGATGCAGTGCGAAGCGAGCCTGTCTTTGCATCGACCGCGATCCAACCGCGAACCTCGCCGCGACCCGAGCCACCGTAAACCTGACCATCGACACAGACCGTACTTCCATGGCTGAGACTCAGTTCCTTGGTCCAGGTCTTCTCGGCCTGCAATCCATCCAGGCGAACGCCGAAGATCGCTCCATATTCACGACTGACGTTGGTCACCACGAGCTCATTCTGTGCCAGGACGGGAATCGTGCAGACGGTGTTCTTCGGATCTTCCTGCGGCACTTTCCAACACAGTTCGCCCGTCTTGGCATCCACTGCGAAGACGTTCTTCGTGGCGCTGTTGACCAACAGCGTTCGGCCGCCCGTGCTGATCAGAATTGGAGATGCGTAGCAAGGCGTTTCGTCGGCGATCGCAGGTGTGGCCCAGGTGGTGTCGCCGGTCTGTTTGTTCAGTGCAACGACCAGCCCCTTCGCGCCACATGGCGTCGCGAAGACCGAGTCGCCGAAGATCAACGGCGATTCGCTGATCCCCCAGATGACGTTCTTGCCTTCGAATCGCTCCAACACATTGACGGCCCACAGTTCGTCGCCCGTCTTCGCATCGAGACAGGCCAGGCGACCGTGGGCGTTCATGTGATACAGTTTGCCGTGGTCATAGGTGCAGGACGAGCGGGCTCCCGGAAAGGAGCGTTGCCATGATTCTCCGTTCTTCGCCTGCCAGCGCAACTTGCCATCCAGAGAAAATGCACTGATGATCAGATCGTCCTCTTCGTCGCCCGTGATATAGATCGTCTCATCGGCGACGATGGGCGACGAGTAACCGTGACCAATGTCCGCCGCCGTCCACAGACGCGCGGGACCACCCTCAGGCCAGGAACGCAGCAAGCCGGTTTCCTCACTGATCCCATCGCGACGCGGGCCGCGCCACTGTGACCAATCCTGCATATCCGAACGAACCGGCGCGGGACCGGACCCTTGCCCGAATGCCATCAAAGGAAAGGTCAGTGCCACGAGAATAAGCAAGGTCATGAGCTTGCAATATGATTTGATCGGGTTCATTCTTGTCTCCAAATGGGGTGAATCATGATCGGGCAGCACGTTTGTCGACTGTGCCGAAGTATAGCGTTACTCTCATGCCCACGCAAGCGTGGAGCATGGCAACGTTGCCCGTTCTTTCGGCAGTCCTACCGCACGAGGGCCTGCTGATCGTCGATCACGACCAATCGGCCGCGAGCAGCATGTCGACGATTGCCTCGTTGGATCGATCTTCGGTACCGGTTTGCTTCTTTGCATTCATCCGCTCGAGTTCATAGAGCCAGTCAAGATCGGTTGCCGATGCCCATGAAGCATCGCCCCCCAGTTCATCGAGTTGCTCAAGCCCGGCGTCGACTGCCCGGGCCTCGATCAGTCGGAGCATGGTCAGCGGATTCGTTTGGTTGTTGCGGGCTATGATCTGATCGGTACCGTTAACCAGTCCGTCGCGGTCGTAGTCGTACGGATCGTCAATCAGGGCCGGGTCGGCCGCACTGTGCTGGAAGTTGTGGGCTGCGATCTCGTCGGTGGCGTTGACGATCGTGTTGATCGGATTATCGCCCGCTTCTCCCGGCGTGTTGCCGTAGTAGAACACGTCGGCGGTGGTCAGGCCCGTGTTGGGCGTCACCCGGACGGTCACCTGAAGCCACTGCTTCTCGATCATCCCGTCGGGCCAGATGATCTTGATGCGGTCGGAACCGCCCGTGCCGGCGCCGGGCCACAACGTGACGCTGCTGGGCGGCGGCGCGGGAGACCAGCCGGCGGGAAGATTGTCGTTGCCTGCGGCAAACAGGAAGTCGGCCGCGGAGGGCGACGCCCCGGCGGGCAGGTTGTCGACGTCGACCATGATCCCGTTGATCCCGCGGCTATAGCTGGTGTAGTTGGAGCGGTCGGCCGTCTCGCCGGGCAGCAAAGGCAGTTTGTCCGAAGCGATGGCACGGAAATCGTTGACGTCGGGCCCCGCATCGTTGTCGAAGGCCGAGTTGTCGTAGAAGACGTGGCGGCCGCTGATCGTGGCCGGTATGGTTTGCCGGTTGCCGAAGTCGCGGCCGGTCACGACGTCGCCCGGATCGAGCACGACGGTATGCGTGCCGGGCACGGCCGTCCCGGTGAGCGGAGACCCGGCCTTGGTTACACGGCTGTAGAGCGAGAGCACGTAGAGCCCGGTTTGCAGGTCGCTGGCCAGCACTCGATCGGTCCCCGGTATCGGATAGACGCCCCAGTTGCCGTCGAAGCCGGATACCGGGCCGGGGAACGTGTCGTAGGAACCCAACAGCACGGGATTGGTCGGATCGAGGATATCGAACACGTAGACGCCCGCCTGATACCAGGAAACGTACAGCAGGTTGCCGTCGATGACCGGATTGTGTGCCGAGATTGCATCGATCCCCAAAACCTCCGGATCGAGGGTCGCGGCCAGCGTGACATTGGCCGGATTGCTGACGTTCCAGATCTTCACGCCGCCGCCGCCGGTCTCGCGGGCTACGGCCAGGTAGTTTCCGTCGGCCGTGGGCCAGTTGGAATGCGTGGAGCCGCCGGAGTCGAAGGAACCCAACAGCGGCGCCGAGTTGGCCACGTTGCCGACGTCGAAGATGTCGGTACCGCCCGCCCCTTCGATCACCGACGTGTACAACCGGCCGTTTTGTGCCGTGACGTCGTGCACGGCGTCACCGGACGGCGAGGTGATGGTTCGCACAAAGGCCGGGCTGGCCGGATTGCTGATGTTGAAGACGTGCACGTCGGGCGTTCGCGAATCGGCTTCATACAGGTAGTCGCCGTCGATCGATACGTTGTGAACGCTGTCGAAGCCGCCGATGGCCGAGGTGATCCGGGCCAACTCGACCGGCGCGGCCGGGTCGGTCAAATCGACAATGTAGACCCCGCCGCCGCGGTCGCTGGCGAAGAAGCCGATCCCGCCGCGAACCTTCACGTCTTTGATCTGATTGCCGCCGGCCGAGCCCTGCCAGGCGGTAACCAGAGTCGGACGGGCGGGATCGGAAATATCGATGATGTCGACGCCACCGGCGAGATCAAAATGGCCCAGATAAGCGTAATTGCCCTCGCCCCAGACGTCACCGTACTCGTGAAGGTGGCCGTTCCAGTTTCCGACCAACTGAACGGGGTTCGGCACGGCGCCGGCGGGAAAGGTCTGCTCCCAGCCGTTCTGTTGTATCTCGGCGACGGTGTAGTCGCCCGGCGGCAGGTTACTGAAGCAATAGTTACCGGCGGCGTCGGTCACTTCGAAGCGCTCGCCGGGGTCGCGGCGGCCGTCGTTGTTTTCGTCGAGGTAAATGATCCAGTTGGGCAACAGCGGCTCGCCGGGATCCCGCACCCGGTCACCGTTGAGGTCGTTGAATTTGCTGCCGCAGATCCGGCCGGTCAGGACCGACGTCACCCCGGCGGGATCGTTGTCCGGGATGGCCTTGGGAGCGTCGTTGCTGGGAACGGTCATCGTGGAGGCAGGATACATCCCCAGGACGTCGGCGGCATCTGCCGCGGCCGCCGGATGGGACAACAGCGCCCGATCTTCCAGTCGCTCCACCCGGAGCCTTCGCGTCCGAGGACAAACAAATCCGCCTTGTCGGCAGTTATTCTTTTTCGACGCGAACCGAGGAAGACGAAAAGTTCTCAACCTGCCACCCACCGACAGAGTCCTAGAATGAGCCAACAGCGCTTCAAGTCTAAGGCTATCAGAACGACTGGGGGATGTCAAGAAATTTCTGGGCCTATAAAGCCCACTTGGCTATTCCCGTTCAGCGGACCTGAACATCATGAGTTGGTCAAGTCGGGGCGGCCAGATTCGAACTGGCGACTTCCTGCTCCCAAAGCAGGCGCGCTAACCAGGCTGCGCCACGCCCCGCGTTCTTGTCATCATACCGCCCTGCTCTCTCCCGGGCAATCGGGGGTGGGCGGTCATGGTCTCAGCGTTTCTCGCGGGAGGAGACGCGCAGTGCTCGCACGTTGAACTCCTTGGACGCGTCGAAGCCTTTCAGTGTGCCATATCTGTTGAAGTAGTCCTGCAGGCGAACGACTTTGTCGGCGGCGGGTAACTCGGCCGCGGTTGCGTTGCCGGGGGCTCGGCCCCAGTCGATTTTCGCTCCGCGCGATGTCAACAGTGCGTAGGCAGGCACGTCGGCCGACGTGCCGGAGGCGATGATCGCGGCCAACCGCAGTTGCTTCCAGGCGTCGCCGAAGACGGTGGCGATCTCGGCGCCGCCAACGACTCGGGCGTCGCCCCAGGATTCGCCGACCGTGCCCATCGGCAGCGTATCGACATTGATCAGCAGCGGATAGCGGCCCGCTGCGGCCTGCGAAATGTCGCCCGAGGGAAGCAGGAAGTCTCGGGTCGGTAGCACGACGCCTCGGGCATCGACCGGATAGCATCCGCCCGGCACGGCTTTCATTCTTCCGTCGACCAGGACATGCCCGCCGGGAACTTCAACCATGCAGACCGGCCGGCGATAGATCAACTCGACCCGAACTCGCGCCGGATGGTGTTTCGTCACGCGAGGGACCTTGGCGACCCAAGGATGCAGCTTGAATGCGTTGGCGATTCGTTCGGTCAGATCGTCATCCATGATCGACAGGGGCCGATCGAGGCTGACGCTACGAAAGGCTTCCTCGCGGATGTCCGTATTGATCCACTCGGGCGGCAGCGTGCTCGGCGCGATTTCGATCTGATCCAGCGTGACGAGGTAGCTTTCGGACGAGAGGACATAGTCGCCCACCTCGCGCCACACGAGGTGCCATCCGCCGGCCAGTCCTAGAACGACCAGAACGACCAGGACGATCGCAGTGACCAGCACGCCGCGGCCCCGGACGTACTTGACCAGTTTGCCGACGTAGACGCCGAGGCGCGCGGGCCGTTTCTTCTTCTTTTTCTTCTTGGCGGGGCTCACCAAATCTCCAATTCTCTTTCCAGATCCACTCCCGTTCGATCGTGCACCTGGCTGCGGATCAAGTCGATCAGTCGGATGACGTCCTGGCTGGTACACTCGGGCTCGGCGATGATGAAATTGGCGTGCCGATCGCTGACGATGGCACCGCCGATGCGAGTTCCCTTGAGCCCGGCATCCTCGATCAGTTCGCCGGCACTCGCGCCGCGTGGGTTGCGGAACACACAGCCGGCCGACTGGTGTCCCATCGGCTGGGCGGCTTTTTTGACGATCCAGTGTTTCTGCGTTCGGCGTGCCAATTCCCTCGGGTCGTCTTCTTCCAATTCGAGGGTCGCTTCGAGGATGACCAACTCGTCGATGCTGGTGTAGCGATACTCGAAGGCGAGTTCGTCGCGCACGTGCTCGACGACTTCGCCCGTCTCGGTGACGACGCTGACGCGTTCGATCCACTGTCCGATGTCGCCGCCGTGGGTGCCGGCATTTCCGTGGATGGCCCCGCCGAGCGTGCCGGGAATGCCGATCAGCGTTTCCATTCCGGCCAACCCCTGATGGACGGCAGTGGTGATTGCGCGTCCGAGTTTGGCTCCGGCGCCCGCGGTGACCGTCCGTCCGTCGATGTCGATCTTGGAGAAGTCGGGCACAGCGAGCCGCAGGACGACGCCGGGAACACCCTCGTCGCGAACGAGAATATTCGACCCCTTCCCCAACAGCCGAACCGGCACCTCTTCTTCGCGGCATCGGCGCAAGAGGGCCAGCAGTTGGTCGACGTTGGCCGGTTCGGCGTAATACTCGGCCGGGCCTCCCAACTGGAACCAGGTATGCATGGCCAGCGGCTCGTCCTGCCGCACGATGTCTTCGAAGCCGGTCATCAACCCCATCGTCGTCTCCAATCCGTTCCTATTTCCGGCCGTGGCTCATCGCAACCAACACGAAAGCGCGGAACTTACGGTTCCCTGCGCAATCGTCGTTTAGCGGCCGGGCTTGCCCGGCGCGGTTTGAACTACTCTCGTCGGCAAAAAAACGCCGGGCAAGCCCGGCCGCTAAACGCGCTAGCGCTGTAGTGTTAGGCCGCTCTATATTCTTCCATGCGACTCTCATGCGAATGGCCGCGGAGCCGCTCGGCAATTTTTCGGATATCTCCCGCCCCCATGGTGATCAATACGTCGTCCGGCCGCAGGTGGGTTTGCAGATGTCGGACGATTTCGTCATCGCCGTGGACACCCGCCACATCGGTGCCGCCAAGCCGGATCCGCTGGGCCAGGTCGGCCGCCGTGACTCCACCACTTCGGGGGGGTCCCTCGCGGGCACGAAAAATCTCTGCCACGAGAACCTTGTCGGCATTGTGCAGGGCGGCGGCCAGTTCGTCCAGCAGCCGTTCGGTTCGCGACGTTTGGTGGGGTTGGAACACGCACCAGACGCGTCGACGGGGGGCGACCTGCCGCACGGTCCGAAGCGTGGCAATCACTTCGGTCGGATGGTGGGCATAGTCGTCGATCAAGAGCGCTCCCCGCCCGTCGGCCAGTCTCTCGAATCGCCGCCTCAAGCCGGGGAAACACGCCAAGGATCGGCCAATCCGCTCCCAGGTCACGCCGTTGTGCCATGCCAGGGCGCCCGCGGCCAGGGCATTCAGCACATTGTGTCGCCCCGGAACCGGCAGGCTCACGTCGCAGACCGCCTGCCCAAGGCGGCAAATCTCGAAACAGTACTGCCCGTGCCGGGACGACAGACGACGTGCCGACCAGTCGGCCTGCCGGTCGAGTCCGAAGGTTTCCACGCGACAGGGCACATTCGCAACCACACGCCGCGTCACAGGGCAATCATCGGCGGCCAGGATCAGTCCGTCCGGCGGTACACGGCGGGCAAATCGAGCGAAGGCGTCTTCCAGATCGGACAGGCTATCGTAGCAGTCGAAGTGATC
>JAZFUB010000039.1:0-4324 GCA_036447015.1 Thermoguttaceae bacterium
TCGAGTTCCTCATCTCCGACCGGATGATACATCAACTCGGTGACGCGCAGCCCGTCGAGCAGTTCGAGCGCGTCGGGCATCCACGCATTGGGAGCACCGGGGGTTGGGAGTACGAAGAACTGAAAGTTGGTTGCGCCGTCCGGGTTACGGCCCCGCGAGACATCCGTCGTTTGGGGGAAATAGATGAGCTTGTCGATCTCGCGCAACTGCGGACTATACAGACCGATCAGTTCGAATTCGGCCGAGAGCTTGAACCCGAGGTGGTTCGCAGTCCCGTCGGTCGTATCATCCAGTACGAAGACGGCATAGCCCCTGCCGGCGATGAAGCTCAGCGAGGCGATTTCGTGTTTGTCGGGCTGTCCGACCGGATCGTCGGTGAGGAAGAGGCCGGCCAAGGGAACCGGTCGCCCATTGGGGTTGTACAATTCCAGGAAGTCCTCGGTGAAACGCATCCCGGCATCGGCAAGCCACTCGTTGATCTTCAGAGTCGACGGGCTGCCCATGGAGAGGCCGATATTCCTCTCGCCGAAGGTTGGTTGCGTCAGTGCCCAATGGGCGTCGGTGTCGACCCGGCCGATCGAAGCGTCGGGGAGTTGCAGGCCGAACTCGACCGAGTCGAGCAAATCGTAGTCCTCCGGCAACGGATTCACCGGCGGCGGTTCCGGCAGTTTGTCGAACAGATAGACGCCCTCGCCGGAACTGTCCAGCGCGAAACCCAGATGAATTCCGGATCTGTTCGACCGGTCGTCGGCAAAGAGGACCAGATACTCGCCCGGCTCGAGTACGGTGCCGCTGGGGAAGACGAACTTCGTCGGGTTGTCGAGATTGTCGCTGAGGCTCATGCCGGACAGATCCACCTCCTGCCCGCCGTCGTTGACCAGTTCGATCAGATCGGGATACGTTCCTTCGTGGTTGAAAGCGGCGACGTTGTTTGCCAAGACCTCATTGATCCGCACTCGCCACAAGTCGGGGTCGACGGTCCAGGTCTTCGAAGCGGTGGCCTCGGCCTCGTCTTGCCAGAGGCCGATCGAGTTCTTGCCGATGACGTAGACGGTGTAATCCCCGTCCGGCAGATCGGCGAGTTCGATCGGCTGATCGATGGACCTTTCGGCGCTGAAGGCTCCGTCGTTCAGTCGATATTTGTAGTACAAGAAAGTCGGATTGTACGGCCGGCCTGATGTATCGACGGTGAGCGTCACATCGGTTGCGGCGGTCCCACTCGGTTCACCGGAGATGGACAGCCCGGTGGGGACCATGGCCCCCTTTCCCTGTCCGAATGTCCCCGCGACATGGAAGTCGCCTCCCGCCGGATCGACCAGCAAGACATAGCCATCGAGATTGGCGTCTCCGTAGCCGTGATATTCGACCGGCAGGATCGAGCGGTTGACGGTCAGTTCGGTCGTCGGCACGACGTCGGCGAAGACGATCGGCGCATCGATGAAGATCGTACTGTCGACAGATGCCCCGAGACCCGGTGTGCCCGCCTGCGGAGCCGGGTCGAAGTCGATTGCCGCTGCAGAAGCGTTTGCGATCGTGTTGTTGATGAAGGTCATCAGCGACCCGTCTTTGAGGATCACCGCATGTCCCACGTCGTAGAAGACGTTTCGGGTGACGAACAGTTCCTGCGCGTTGCTGATCGCGATCGCACTGGACTCGCCCAGGTCCGAATTGTCGGAGTCTTTGTGGACGTGCGTGAAGACGTTTCCTTCGATGCGAGCATCGCCCCACAGATCGAGTGTGTCGTCTCCGCTGCCGAGGAACGTGTTGTTGATGATCTGTATGACGGCGTCGGGATCGATGGCGTTGAAATCGACCGCGTTGTTGCGGCCCTTGACGGCACCGAAGACGTTGTTGTCGAGGATGAAATGGCCACCGTCGGGAATGCCTCGGCCGAAGAGGTGCTCGCTGCCTCCGTCGGTTAAGGGGGGCGTGTTGCCGGGGAAGATCTCGGTGAAGGTCGAGTTGCGGACGATCAGCGACGAGTTGACGGCGCCGATCCGCCGCCGCTCGGCATGGTCGAACGTGGCATTGTCGATCAGCAGATTCGAGTTTCTCAGCCCGACCATCCCGGCGGCGGTCGTGGCATACTCGATCACTGCATGCGTGATGCGGTTGTCCTCCGTCGTGTCGACGAACTGAATTCCGTCCCAATTGGTGTTGGTGCCCGAGCCGGGCACCTGCGTGAAACGAATCGATTGATGCTCGTCCCCTTCAGCCAACAGGCGGCCCTTGACGGTCAGAGCGGCACCGTTGGCGAAGTAGAGCGTGGTGCCGGGCCGTATGACCAATGTCGTGCCGGCCTCGACCGTGGTGTTGCCGGTGATGAGGTAGGGACCGTCGGAGGCGCTCAGTTCACCGGCAATCGGCCCCTCGGGAATCACGATCGCCGCGCCCGCGGAGCCCGACCAGATGTCGATGAACTCGCGTTGCCGTTGCTCGCCGGTACCGTTTGCTCCCTCGAACGTCTCGACCCAAACCCGATTGATTCCCGGATCCAGCGTCAGCCCCATGGAAGCGTCACTGCGAAAGGTTCCGATCAACTCGGGCAGGAGGAAGAAGTTCTCATCCGACGCGTCGATGTTGAGCCCGTGGACGGCCAATATGTTTTCGCCGGGCAACAGGGCGCCGAGCCACCCGGTGACGTCGATGGTTTCAGAGAGCAGCGATTGCTGTGGCGTGCGAGACGCCATCGCCGTCGAGTTCCACAGCAGGTCGTCCGGGGCATTTTTCCGCGCGATTTCCTGTCCGTTGAGATAGGCCACGAAGCCGTCGTTGTATTTGATTTGCAGCCGCAACGCATCGAACAACGCCGGGTCGGGTGACTCGAACGGAATGCGTGTCCAGAACGACGCGTTGTTGCCTCGCATGATTGCTTCGACGTCGGTGCGGATCGCGAAATTGGCGACGTCGGCCCCGAACCCGAAGCCGGTGGAGCCGGGCGCCTGGCGATTGCCCTGGTGGGGAAACACCAAGAGCGGGTTTTGAGTGCCCATCGACAGATCAACGAGAAAGTCAAAATCGGAATCCCCGTCCCGGTCGGCGTCGCCGAAGCGTTGGAGTGACCTAGGGTCGATGCCGGAATAAGACGAGTTGACCGGCGCCGAATGCCACACGTCGGCTGCCCGAATGCGGCCGCCGTTGATGGTCACGTCAAAAGCGGAGAACTGGTCTTCCCTATAACCCCAAACGACGAAATCGACGGGATTCCCCGTGTCGTCGACGATCATGACCCAGCCGATGCTCTGGGTCGACCAGACGATGCCCTCCCCGAAATAGTCGTCGGCACCCGGATTCGCGTCCGAGCGATACAGCGTTTGTTTTCCTTCGATGATCTCGGGTAGTTCCCACACGACGGTTTGGACCGCATTGACGTTTCTCATGCCGCCGTGGTTGATCGCCACCACCCAACCTTCGGTGCGGAGACTGTTGTCGGAGACGTTCTGAATCTCCATGAAATCGGGAGTATCGATTCCCACTTCGGTAATCAAGAGCTTGCGGGTTCCCGACCAGGCCGAGTCGTCGAAAGCGGTCTCGGTCCAGGTCAGCGGGTCCTCATCGACGGTCGGCACGTGGTAGGTCGTTGCGCTGCCCGAGGCGACCAAGGTGCCGGAGGTCCCCTCTTCGATCGACCAGCCACCGGTCGCCGGCGTGAAGTCGGCGACGACACCGTCGACCAAGACGGATCCGGTCTCGGCGTCGGCAGAGCCAAAGAGTCTGGCGCCGGATTTCGTCGTGTGCCGGTAACCGCTTACCATGGGCAGGTCCGTATTGATAGAAAAATTGCCTGGTTGCGGCACCCACGGAATCTGGGCCAAGACCCCGGCCGTTCGGGCGACGACCCAGTTTTTCAGGTTGGCCCGCTCCCCCACCGACACGTGGCTCAGGACCCGATCGATCAGCGGGTTGAGCACTTCCGGGTTCCACACGGTGTCGATCAGATCGCGGAACGTGGCGTAGAACAACGGCTCAATATCGGGGTGGTGCAACAATCGCAAAAGACCGGGGTATTGGTCGAAGCCGGTGAAGATGCCGTAGGTCGTGCTGCCCCCGAAGATCGTATCCATGTCGTGCGGAATGAGCACGAATCGCGGATCCTCGACGCCGGAGTACAACAGGAAGTCGTCGCCGTTCCCGGTGTTCGGTGAGGTTTCCTGGTTGTTGAACAACGATTCGATCGCCAGGTAGCGCAACCATTGCTCGACGTTGATGACCTCACTGACGTCCGCGTAGTACGTGTCCGGATTCGCGCGGTTGAGCACATCGAGCATATTGATCAGGTCGGAATAGTCGTTCTCCGACTTGTTGGTCAGTTTGTTATACTGGC
>JAZFUB010000040.1:0-2889 GCA_036447015.1 Thermoguttaceae bacterium
CGCTTTTCTCGGCACTCCCCGCGCTTGCCCTCCCCTTTCCAAGCTACTTACCATGAAACTCTCGGAAGAGGTGAAAAAGAAGTTTCCCGCCGGCTCGTCGGTGTTTTGTTTTGCGGCATGGTCGCCTATAATGCGGCCTTGAATCTCGAATGTCCATCGTAGCGAGTCCCGCCGTTGGCGATTTCGTTGCGATCTTGCCCCCGTGCCATTTAGCAGGAGAAGGTAATGGAATCGACCCATCCCCCGTTCGTGCGGACGCGTCTTTCGATCATGATGTTTCTGGAGTTCTTTGTTTGGGGAAGCTGGGGTTTTGCCATTACCGGCTATGCTCTCAACACGCTGAAATTCGATGGATCACAGGTCGGTTGGCTCGGGGCGATTCCTGCGATCGGGGCGATCGTTTCGCCGCTGTTCGTCGGCATGATTGCCGACAAGTATTTCCCAGCCCAGCGCGTGTTGGGTGTCCTGCATTTGGCCGGCGGTGCGTGCCTGATCGCGGCCGGATTCCAGACATCGTTCTGGCCGCTGATCACGCTGATGATGATCAACGGTCTGTTCTTCATGCCGTCGATCGCACTGGTCAACTCGGTCGCCTTTACGCACATCCCCGATGCCGATAAATTTCCTCGCATCGCCGTATTCGGTACGTTGGGCTGGATCGCTGCGGTGGTCATCGCGTCCGTGGCGCTGGGTGGGGCCAGTACGCCCAACTTCCTCTATCTGGCAGGCGTCGGCGCCATCGTGCTGGCACTCTATTGTCAGACGCTTCCAAACACACCACCGAAGGGTGCCGAGAGTGGCGGCGATGCGTTTGGGCTTGGTGCTCTGAAACTGATGAAGGATCCGTCCTTCCTGATCTTCATCGTCTGCGTCTTCCTGTTCAGCATTCCCGCCTGTGGGTTCTTCTTCACGCTGGCCGTGCCGATGTTGCAGCAGCGGGGCTATCCGTCGCCGCTCGCGTTGACCACGCTGAATCAGCTCGCCGAACTGGTCTTCATGTTCACGATGCCCCTGTTCGTCGTCAAGCTGGGCCTGAAACGCGTACTGCTGATCGGCATGGCGGCCTGGGCCATTCGTTATCTCTGTTTCGCGTGTCCCGAGTTCTCGATGGCCATCGTCGGGCTTCTGCTGCATGGCTTCTGCTACAGTTTCTTCTACGTCGGCGCCTATATGTACGTCGACAAGAAGGCCCCGGAAGATATGAAAGCCAGTGCCCAGAGCCTCCTGTCGTTTCTGCTGTTGGGCGTCGGCTGGCTGGTCGGCGGCCTCTTGGCCGGCAACCTGATGGAAGCCTACAAGCCCGAGGTTTCCGCCATGGCAGCCATTTACGTCGAGAAGGCCCAACCGGTCACCGACGCAAAACTGCCGCGTTGGGACGATCCGGATGCGGCCACCAGCGCATGGCGATACCTGGACCTATCGGCGACGGTCGGCAACCTGATCTCGCCGAAGGGCGAAGCCGAGGAGGAGCCGGCCGCCAAGGACCTTGCTCAACAGCTTGATACCGACGAGGACCGCGTGATTACGACGGCCGAAATCAAGGCTTTTCCCCATGAATTGATCGACGTTGACGGGTACCTCTACTCGCAGGAGGATCTGATCGCCGTCTTCAAGCAGATCGCCGCGTTGGAGAAGGCCGAGGGCGATGAGACAGCGGACGACGCCGTAAGTCTCACCCAGGACCAGTGGCTGAAGGCCCAATCCTGCGACTGGGGACCGATTTGGCTCTATCCGTCGATCTTCCTGTTCGTCATCCTCGGACTCTTCGCGGTCGCCTTCCGCGACAAGCCGACGAAAGAAGAGGGAGCAGAAGGATAGGCCGATCCAAGAATCGAAGCCAACGGAAACGGGCCGTTCGATATTCGCAAGTCGAACGGCCCGTTGTCTTTTTGCGGACTGCCCAAGACCGTTTAGCCGTCGTCGGTACGACGACGTGAGGCAACATCCGCCGGTTGTCGTCGTGCCGACGACCGCTAAACGTGCGAGGATACGAAACTACCCGTCGGCCTCGCCCTCTGCGAACTGGATGTGATGCACCCAGGCCGGCGGGGTGTTCAACCAGATCAACTCGCGACGGATTTCGTGGCGACGGAGCATTTCGCCGAGCGTCGCGGCGATGCCGCGCAGTCGCTCCCGTTCTTGCCCCCGACTGACGACCGAGCGAAACCCACGAATGAAAAAGTACTCGAAAAACGACAAGCGGCCGCCCGGCTTGAGCAGGCCTTCGAGCACGCCGAGAATCCGCTGCACGCCGGCCACCTCGAAGTTGTTCAGCGGCAGGCCCGAAACGATCAGATCGTACGGCTCGCCGTCGCCCGCCTCTTCGATCGGTGTATTGAGGATGCGCACGCGATCGGCCACGGCCTTGAGCCTGGGTTCTTCGGCGAAACGTCGCTGAAGCAGGGCGACGAATTCCTCGTTGATTTCCACCAGATCCAGCCGGTCGGCAGGTCCCAAGGCGGCGACGATCTTGTCGGTCACCGAACCCGTGCCCGGTCCCACCTCGAGAACTCGACGCGGCATTCGTGCGGCCTCATCGCGACCCTCTCGCACACAACGGGCCAAGGCGCGGGCCAGGAACCGGCTGCTCGGGAGGATGGCGCCGGTCGTGTGAAACTGGCGGCGAAACTCCCGAAGAAACGTTCGATGTGCGGAAAACAAGGGTGCCATTCGGGAATTCGGTCGGTAAAGCGTCGTTCGGGCCAGAGCAGTTACTGTCGCAAACGATAACCGAGAAAGCCGACTATGACAAGGGGCCGGCGGCTAACCGTTACATCGCACTTCTCAACGGGCGTACGGCCGGGCTGCTGCCGGCAATGACCTGTAACAGCCGTTGCCAATTCTGCGGCGAGCCGGGCGTCAATCGGCCCAGCAATCGAGGGACCTCCG
>JAZFUB010000041.1:0-13514 GCA_036447015.1 Thermoguttaceae bacterium
ACCGGTGGGGCCGATCAAAAGGATGTTCGACTTGTCGATTTCGACGTCCGAGGTTTCGGAGTCGTGCATCAGCCGCTTGTAGTGGGTGTAGACGGCGACCGCCAGCACCCGCTTGGCCTGCTCCTGACCGATGACGTACTGATCGAGCAGCTCGACGATCTCCCTGGGTGTGTAAACCTTGGTGAACAGTTGCTTGCTGGTTCCGCGGCGTCGTCGTTCCTGTTCCAGAATCGACTGGCACAGATCGATGCACTCGCCACAGATGTAGACGTCGCCGGGTCCTTCGACCAACGGCCCGACGTCGCGATAGCTCTTTCGGCAGAAAGAACAGAAGGCATTTTTCTTGGTGGTCCCCCCACCGCGACGTCCTACGTTAAAATCCCGACCTGAAGGCATGCTTGTTCCTCTTCACGTTCCGCCCGACCTGAGCCTTTCTTGGCTGTGGCGGGCGGTGGGTTCGATCCTGTTCCTGGGTGTCGCTCGGGCGGCCGGCCATTCGTCGAAAGATGCCGGCCGCGGGGCCTCCATGTCCACTGTCGATTCGAGCTGTCCCGCAATGTTGTAACTACGATCGGTTGGCAGCCGAGGTTTGGGGTTTTCCGACGGCAGAAGTCGCTTGCGCCGTCAGAACCGCACGAACCGAGTCCATCGGACTGTTTGGTGCGATTGGTTCTAACCCGTTTCGCCGTTATCCTTTAACTCCTCTTGGATCCGCGCCGCCAACGTCGTTTTAATTGTTCGGAATTCTTCGTCGCTGAGCACACCTTCCGTATGCGATTCCCGAAATTTTGAAAGCAATTCGCTGGCCCTCGGTTCCTGTTGTGCCGCCTTATCCCGAATTAACCCAAGAACGTAAATTGCCGTCGCGATAAAAACGGCAAGAAGGGCAAGTAAGGCAATCACCCGGTCGGATGCTGCCTGTAGCAGTCGCTCCATAAATCTACCCGTACCGTTCCCCAGAAACCGACCCCAAACCGGGTGACCGAACCACCTCCTCTATTATGCACTTTCCGTACGGACCGGTCCAGCGCCAAATACCGTCATCGTCGCACCAGCCGTGCCTCGGACACCGGGTGGATTGCAGCCCCGAAGGATTTTCGTAGCCGGAGTCGCAAGACTTCGGGCCTTTTGGGGTCCCCCCCGAAGTCTTGCGACTCCGGCTACAACAATCCTTTCACGGCGTTGCCCTTCGGGGCTTGTTGACAGATTCCATGGGGGCTCCTACTCTGTAGCTTGTGGGGCAAGTCCGCCGATCGGGGCGTTTTTCGGAGATTTGGAGCTTTCGTCCACCTACCTACAGTAAAGAACTGAGTATGAGCAGAGACACGACACTTGCGCGAATGACCGACTCGGGCGTGGTTGCCGTCCTGCGGGCAGCCAACGGCGATATTCTGGCCGACGTGGCCGAGGCACTGCTGGCCGGCGGCGTCGAGGCGATCGAGATCACTTTTACCATACCGGGCGCCCATCGGGTGCTCGAGCAGGTGGCCGATCGGCTGGGCGACCGGATCCTGCTCGGGGCGGGCACGGTGCTCGATACCGAAACGGCCCGAGTTGCCTTGCTGGCCGGGGCCGAATTCGTCGTTTCGCCGACGGTCAACCTCGATGTGATCCGGTTGTGCCGCCGGTACGACAAGGCCGTCATGCCCGGGGCGCTGACGCCGACCGAGGTGCTGACGGCCTGGGAGGCGGGCGCCGACATCGTCAAAATCTTCCCCTCCGACCTGACCGGGCCGAAATATCTGGGGGCACTGCACGGCCCGTTGCCCCAGGTCCGGCTGATGCCGACCGGAGGGGTGAATCTCGACACGGCGGCCGATTTCCTTCGTGCCGGGGCCTGTGCGCTGGGGATCGGTGGATCGCTGGTCGAGGCCAAGGCCGTCGCGGCCGGCGACATGCAGCGGATCGAGTCGTTGGCGCGGCAGTATATCGAGATCATCAAGAAAACACGTGCTCAGAGGTGAGCCATGGCGACTCCCTTCACTTGCCCCCAATGCGGCACGCAGACCGACGTCGACGAGCAGTTCGCCGGCCAAAGTGGCCCCTGTTCAAAGTGCGGCGAGATCGTCACGATCCCGCCGCTGCCGGCCGGCGCGGCGTACGCTCCACAAACAAAAAGCTATTCCACGGGAATGCTGGTGGTGATTATCGGCGTCTTGGGGCTGGTCGTGCTCCTCGTATGCGGCGGAATGGCGGCCTTCTGGGTGCTTCCGGGGGCCATGGTCGCCCGCCCGGCTTCGCAACAGGCGATGTGCAGAAACAACCTGAAGCAGATCGCTCTGGCGATGCATATGTATCACAGCCAGCACGGGACGTTCCCGCCCGCCTATGTGGCCGACGAAGACGGAAACCCGTTGTACAGTTGGCGCGTGCTGCTGTTGCCCTACCTCGAGCAGGATATGCTCTACCAGCAGTTCGACGACACTCAGCCTTGGGACAGTCCACGCAACATGATGCTGACCAATACGCCCATGCCGATCTACGGTTGCCCCAGTTCGCCGCAGCAGGGCGGATTGGAAACCAACTACGTGATGATTGTCGGCTCCGAGACGATTTCCGATGGTGCGAGTATCGCGAGTATCTCCGATGGCTGTTCCCAAACGATCCAGATCGTGGAAGTCGCCGCCAGCGGCATCCACTGGGCCGAGCCACGCGATCTCAACACCGACGAGATCACGTTCGCGATCAACGACGGCTCTAGTCCCGGAATCGGCAGCCATCACACGGGCGGCGCGAACGTGGCACTCTGCGACGGCTCGGTCCATTTCCTCGGTGATGGGACGTCACCGACTCAGGTCGAAGCAATGTCGACGATCGACGGCGGCGAGGTAGTGAACCCGAATTTCTAACATTCAGCGCACGAAGAGCCCAACCATGCCCATTCCTTTCAAGTGTCCTCATTGTGAAGCTGAAACCGAAGTCTCGGAAGAACACGCCGGCCAAACGGGCGCGTGTGCCCAATGCGGCAAACCGATCACGGTCCCACCGCGATCCGCGCCGGCCCAGTGCGTTCCACCGCAGAAGAGTTCGTCGAAAACGTCGACCCTCGTGATTGTGTTGGTGGCCGTGTTGGGCATTACGGTTGTTTGTGGCGGCATCTTCGTGGTGTTGCTCCAGACAAGCCGTGAAGCAGCCAACCGGGCTCGATGCCGGAACAATCTACAGCGGATCGGCTTGGCAATGCACAACTACGAGGGGCTGTACGGCTGCTTTCCACCGGCCTATACCACGGACGAGAACGGCAAGCCGATGCACAGTTGGCGGGCGCTGCTCCTGCCGGACCTGGACCCACAGATGGCCGATTTGTACGACTTCGACCAGCCTTGGGACAGCCCGCATAACCTGGCCGTCGCCCAGACGGTACCCCGCATCTACCGTTGCCCCAGTTCATCCGACCCGGACACCACGACCAACACCTGCTACGCGATGATCGTTGGTCCCGAAACGATCTCCGATGGGCCGACTACTTCAACCTTCCAACAAATCTCCGACGGCTTTTCCCGAACGATCCAGATCGTGGAAGTCGCCGCCAGTGGCATCCACTGGGCCGAGCCCCGCGACCTGGGCGCCACCGAGATCAGCTTTGCGGTCAATGAGGGTACGGGTATCGGCAGCGAGCATCCCGGCGGCGCATTTGTGGTGATGTGCGACACTTCGGTCCATTTTCTCGATGAGGCGATCGATCCGACTGAAATCAAGGCGATGTCGACGATCGACGGCGGAGAGGATGTGCATCTGCCGTAACACTTTCGTTCGACGGTTTCAAAAGAAAACAAACACGAAGGACACGAAATTCACGAAGGAACAACATGAACAATATCTTCCACTGCTTTCTTCGTGCTCTTCGTGTCCTTCGTGGTTGTCCTCCCTTTTTCCGAATAACTCGTCTTCCCTTTTTTCCGAACTTGCACAAGGTCGGTCGCTAAACGGTTACCGAATCTCTAACCTTCAGCCCACAAGGAACCCAATCATGCCCATTCCTTTCACGTGCCCGCACTGTGGAACCCGGACCGAGGTTTCGGAAGAATACGCCGGACAGACCGGCCCGTGTGCCCAATGTGGCAAGTCGGTCACGATCCCGCTGCCTCATGCGCCGGCCCAGTATGCCCCGCCGCCGAGGAGTTCCTCGAAAGGGCCGATGCTGGTGATCGTGTTGGTGTGCGTCATGGGTGTGACGGTCGTTTGCGGCGGCATCTTGGTGGCGTTGTTGTTGCCGGCCATTCAAGCGGCCCGGGAAGCGGCTCGCCGGGCCGCATGCACGAACAATATGAAACAAATCAGCCTGGCGATGCACAACTACGAGGCGGTCCACGGCGAGTTTCCCCCGGCCTATTCGACCGACGAGGACGGCAACCCGTTGCACAGTTGGCGGGTGCTGATCCTGCCGTATATGGAAGGGCAATGGCTCTACGACCAGATCGATCTCGAACAACCGTGGGACAGCCCTCAGAACCGGGTCTTCGCCGACATGATGCCGATGGAGTACGCTTGCCCCAGTTCCGCGACGCCCGACGGTGCGACGACGAGTTACATGATGATCGTCGGTCCGGGTACGATCTCCGACGGGCCGACCGCCAGGAAGATCGCCGAAATCACCGACGGGACATCACAGACGCTGATGGTGGTCGAAGTCAGCGGCATGGGTGTCAACTGGATGGAGCCAAGGGACCTGGACGCCGAGACGATCAGTTTCATGGTCAACGACGGAACCAGCCAAGGCATCAGCAGCGATCACGCGAGCGTCGCCAACGCCGCCATGTGCGACGGTTCCGTGCATTCGATTTCCAGCGGCGTCAGTCCAAACGAAATCAAGGCCATGAGTACGATCGACGGCGGAGAAATGGTGACCGGCGAAGCTTTGTATTGACGAGTCGTTTAACGCCCGGCCGCTAAACGACGATGGCATACTAGAACGCAGGGTCAACACAGACAATGAATCCTTTCATCCTCCTACCGGTACTTGCCATGGCTGCGGATCCGATTCACTTCGAGCGTCACGAGATCGACGCGTTTCCCGCCGGCTATCAGGTCGCGGTGGCAGACATCAACGGCAACGGCCGGCCCGATGTGATCGCGCTGAGCACCGCCGCCGATCGCGTCGACTGGTACGAGAATCCCGGCTGGCAGCGGCGTCCGATCGCTCGAACGACGCGCAACATCGATCTGGCCCCCTTCGACGTCGACGGCGACGGTCGGCTGGAAATCGCCCTGGCCGCCGGGTTCTACTTCTCCGATGCGACTCGTGGCGGGAACATCCAGTGGCTCGGTCGGCGTGAAGACGAGAACGAGCCTTGGAATGTCCATCCGATCGCCGTCGATCCGGACGGCCATCGGCTGCGCTGGGGTGATCTCGACGGCGACGGCCGGGCCGAGTTGGTCCACGCCCCGATCTTCGGCCCGGGCTCCGATGCCGCGCGCGACCCGAAGCCGTCGCACCTCTGGGCGTTTCGCATTCCCGCTGACTTGGACGCTGCCCCGAGTGCCAGCCCCTGGGACACGTGGAAGATCGACGAAACGTTGACCGTCCTGCACGGACTGCACGTCGGCGACCTCGACGGCGACGGACGCGACGAGATCCTCACCGGCAGCTTCGAGGGCATCCACCGCTTCGATTTCGAGGGCGAAGGCTCGACGGGAACGTGGCGGAAGGTCCACATCTCGCCCGGGCACCAGCCGGCCGATGCGAAGCCGGGCACCGCACGCGGCACCAGCGAGATCGTGCCGGGCAACCTCGGCCCGGGCCGTCCGATGCTGGCCGCCATCGAGCCCTGGCACGGCCATCAGGTGGTCGTCTATTTGCCGGACGAGCAGGACGGGTGGCAGCGGCAAGTGCTGGACGAAACGCTCGACGAGGGTCATGCCCTGGTCGTGGCCGATTTCGACGGCGACGGCGTCGACGAGATCGTCGCCGGCTGGCGCGGAGGCCAAGGAGGCCTGGTGATGTACGATCCGGCAGACGACGGCAGCCGGTTCACGAAAGTGGTCATCGAGCAGGGCATCACGATCGACGGCGCCGTGGCCGCCGACATCAACCTCAACGGCAAGCTCGACATCGTGGCCATCTCCGGGCGGTCGAACCGGGTCGTCTGGTACGAGAATCGGTAGACGGTCCGGGAATCCCTTACATTACACACCCGTCCAAGCCCACCGACGGCGGTCGGTGGGACCCGTCCACGGCACCCGGTCCCACCCAGCGCCGGCGGTGGGCTTGGATTGTGTGTTTAGGGCACCCGCGAAACAGAACTGACATATACGAATCGCCACATCAGGTCAGGGCGTGCCGAGGCAATAGAAGTCACCCAAAGTTCTCAGATAGATCCGGCTGCCGCAGATGACCGGCGTTGCGAAGACGCCGTCGGGCAGCGAGTTTTCTGCCAGAAGTTCGAATTCACGGCCCGCCTTGAAGACGTAGCCCTTTCCCTTGCGGTCGAACAGGTAGACCCTGTCGCCGACCAGAACCGGGGAGGAGTAGAACGGGGCATTGAGGTCTTCTTCCCAAACGACCTGGCCGGACGCCGCGTCGTAGCAACGCATCAGGCCGCGATCGGCCACCGCGTAGATCAACCCGTCGCCCAGCAGTGGCGAGGGAACATAGCCGGCCTTCTTATCGCTCTTCCAGGCAAGGTGCGTGTCGGTCACGTCGCCGGAGCCGTCCGCCCGGATGGCCAGCAGTGCCTTCTGCGGATAGCCGCCGGTCGCGTAGATCTTCTCGCTGTCGAACGCGATGGTTGCCGTGGTGTACTTAGCCGGTCCGTCGCACTCCCAGAACAATTCGCCCGAGTTCGGGTCGTACGCCCGGGTCTTGTTGGGGCCGATGATGACAAGTTGATCTCGGCCGGCCACATGGGCGACCAGCGGCGAGGCATACGATTCGTCATCCTCGGGCCGCAGAATCTGCCAGACCACTTGCCCCGTCCCTCGATGCAGTGCCGTCACCTTGTTGGCCTTGGTGCCGTCGGTCGACACGATCAGCGCCGACTTGTACAACACGGGCGAGGCCGAATAGCCTTGTATCGAGCCGAACGTGGTGACCGCCTCGTCCCAAACGACCGTACCGTCGAGGTCCACGGCCGTCATCCGCACCTCCCGGTCGGTCTGATAGGGAAAGAAGACACGCTCCCCGTCGCAGGCCGCCGTCGCCGACGCGTAGGAATTATCGCCATGGATCTTCGCCATCGGACCGCTGTAGACGACCGTCTGCCACAGCGGATCGCCCGAGTCGCGATCGAAGCAATTTATCCAAATCGTCTCCTGCTCCTTGTCGGCCGACGCGAGGAAAATGCGATCGCCATGGATGCACGGTGTGGCATGGCCCGAGCCGGGCAAGTCTGCCTGCCAAAGCACGTTTTCCGTCTCGCTCCACACAAGTGGCGGGTCCTGGTCGGCGGCCGCCACGTTGTCTCTCATCGGGCCGCGCCACCAGGGCCAATCCTCTGCGGCAGCCGTGACAACCGGCAGATCGTCGATCACCGCCGGAAAAGCCGCATCGGGTTTCTCGCTTCCACAACCGGCAAGAACCGACAGCAAGAGCGTCAGACATCCACTGATTGCAATCAACCGCACCGCTTCACGAACCGGCTTCCTCATCGAGTTGTCTCCTGCATCTGTATTCGGTTGATTAAGGGCGTCTGGGGGGGGGGAACAGTCGTACGCTCGCCGCCGCTGCAAGACGGGTCCCACCGGTCGCAGCCGGTGGGCTTGGAAACTTCCTTCTTCTTCCTTCCTTCTTCCCCTTTTTTCTCTTTCCCCTTTTCCCCTCCCCTTCTTCCCTCTGAGTTTACTTCCCGCTCGCTTCCCTAACGATCACCCGAAATCCAACGTTGTAGACCTTCTGATACTCGAAATATCCCCAACGGAAGCCGGCCTCGGCCCATCGTGGGCGATCGGACCAGGAACCGCCGAGGACCACGCGTTTCGCTGCCGTCTCGTCCGTGCGGGCTTGAAAGACCGACGCCGTCCACTCGGCCACGTTGCCGTGCATGTCGCGAAGTCCCCAGGGGTTTTCCTCGAAGGATCCGACCGGCGACGAGACTCGAAAACCGTCGTCCTGGTCGACGATCGCGGGGCGCCACTGGCGTTTCTTCGAGTGGGTGTTGGCCCGAAATTGCATGTCGGCCAGGTTGGCGTACGTTGCGAACGGCGTGTCTCGATCTCCATACCAAAGCGGACCCTCGGTGCCGGCCCGGCAGGCCCATTGCCATTGCTCTTCGGTCGGAAGGCCGCAGTCCAGGCCGGTCTTCTCGGCCAGCCAGTCGCAGTATTCGACGGCCCTGCTCCACGACACTTTGGCCACCGGCTGCTCGGGTTCGTTCAGCGGTGAGCCTCGCTTGATCGGGTCGAAATGCAACCAGTCCTTCGGCTCCATCCGGCTGTCGTGATTCGGGTCGAATGCGGCGTACTGCCGGTTGCTGATTTCGTCTCTGGTCATCCAAAAGGGCTCGGCGATCTCGATCTTCGAGTTGCCCACCAGAAACGCTCCGGCCGGGATACGAACCAGTTCCAGCCGGTTCCCATCCTCCAGAGCGATCGTCCGAACGGCCGGTTGGAAGCCTTTCGGCGGCAGTTCGAGCATTTTTATTCTCTGCCGTGGTTCGGTCGCTTTGGCAGCGATGCTTGGCGGTTCGTCTTTCGGGACGGAAACCAGGGTCTCGTCGTCGAGTGGATCGCTCAGTTCGTCGGGATTCTCGGTGATTCCGTCGATGCCCGCGTACCGTCGCATCAGGTCGCGTCTTCGCTCGGCAACGGCGGCCATCCGTTTTCGGCCCACGGTCTCGGTCCAGGTGCCTTGGCGCGGCGTGTTCAGATCGATCCACGTGACGATTCGGTCCCAAGACTCGTCGTCGAGCCGGACGCCATAATGGCCCGTTTGCAACATTCGGACCAATTCGGTCGTGTCGGCGTGATACTCGTACGGTTCCAACACGTGCATGTCGGGCTCCATGGTCGGCGTTCGGACCATGCGTCGCAGGAACATGTAGGCATCTTCGATCGGCGGTGCGACGGGCCGACCGGCGATCTGTGGGGCTTCTGTACTGTGGCAGTCTGCACAGTATCGATTCACGATCGGCTCGACCTCTCGTGCGAACGAGAAACCGCGCACCGGTCCGTGCCAGGGCGCGATTTTCGACGGCGATTTGCGTGCGGCGATGGTGCTTTTGGCGGGCGGGCCGGCATTTTGGCGTTGATGGCACCCGACGCACGAGACGTTTTCGCCCGGCATGGCGGTGCTCCAACTTCGCATCAGTTGAATCGCCCGGCCCTGCCCGTCGAGCGGCTGAAACGAGATCGGCATGTTGGCCGGCACATAGAACAATGCCGACCCGTCCGGCTCGACCGGCACGGTACCCAACACGCACTTGATGTCCCAGGGCCCGTCCAGGCCCAACGGGTCTTGTTGGCCGCCCATGCCTCGATAGGCGAAATGGTACGTCAGCAGCCGAAGCGACTTGACCGTTCCGCGCGGCACGCCCGGCAGTCCGTCTCCTTCGTAGATGTCTTCGAGGTAGACCGTTGCGTGTGTGTTTCTCGGATCGACCCGGCTGGGGATCACCGGCGGAAGGGGACGCGGCGCAAGCGGCGTGGGCTCGAGCAGGTCGTAGCCCTTTTCCTCCTTCAGCAGCACCAGGTTATCGAAAACGTCGACCAGGTAGAGGGCCCAACTCGATCCGCCTTCGAGGCTCATCGAGACCAGGAAGTACTTCGAACTCAGCGGATGGGGGTGCAGAAACTTCGGCCAACTCGCATCGACCAGCCGGTCGACGATCACCGCCTCGACCGGTTTGCCATGGCCGGGAATCCGCTGGATCACACCGTCGGCTTCGCGGCGTCCGAGTGCCGGATCCAACAGAATCAGTTCACCCGCCCGACGGACTCCGTGATGCCCCGACGCGATACCGACCACGCGCGTGGGATGATCGGGCACGGCCCGGGCGTAGAAGAACGAGTTGGGCCAATACGAACCGCTGCCGTAATACTCCGACTGATTCGTGCCGTCGGGATTCATGTGGAAGAGGATTCTGGCGACGAAATGCGGCAGGTCCGAATATTCCCAGCGAAGATACATCACGCGCCCGTTGTTCAGCACCGTGGGGTTCCAGTTGTGGTCCTGATCGAAGGTGAGCCGCCGGACCGTGCCCGTCTCGACGTCGAGGTGATAGATGTTGGCCACATGCGAACCGCCTCTGACGCACGGCACGCCCGTATAGGTGGCCGTCGAGGTGAACACGATATTTCCGTCGGGCAGGTAACAGGCGTCGTAGTTGTCGACGTCGTCGTCGGGGATCAGTGTGAGTTGCTGAGGCTCCGGTTGCCGGGCCGCAGAATCGATCGCGATTTCGTGGACCTGCCACCGCCCGTTGTCTCCCTCCATGGAAAAGAGCAGTCGGCGACCGTCGAAATTCAGATCCAGATCGCCGACGAACCGCTGGTCCTCGGGCTGGAAGACGGTCTGCACAGGGTCGTCGAGCCGGTCGAGCGAAAGCCGTGCGATTTGGTTGTCGTAGCCTTTGGTCGGCAGACTCTCGTTTCCCTGCCAGTTGGCCGGCAACGCGGTCTTGCCCGCCTTGCGCCGCACGAGCAACAGCTCGCGAAACTTCAACAGCGGATTGGCCAACAGGGCCTCTCGCTGCAAGCTCCGCAGCGCTTCCTCGCGCGGCTGCCCCTCCGGCATTCGTGCGATCCGGTCGCACCGCGTCAAGAACTCCTCGCCCCGCACATACTGCTGGGGATAGCTCTCTGAAAGATCCTCGATCGCCATTCGCACGGCATCGAGCCGGATCTCAGGCAGCCCGGGCGCCTCGGCATGCAGGCAAATCGGGAACAGGCAAGCCACGATCGCAACGGATAACGTCTTCATCCGAAACACCTCCATGAGTGTCGTTACCAACGGGAAACGCGAACGGTCGCTCGGCACGGGTCGTATCTTCTTTTGAAGTCTCCATTTAGTGTATCTTCCAGCCAACAACCAATCAAGGGTGTCTGGAGATCGAAGGCTTGACAAACGCCAACAGCGTCGACGATAATACCAATCGTCGTCACGGGCTTGTTCGGCAATGGTAAGCAGCGTTGTACCTTGGGAAACACGCTCGGGGTCACCGTAACGTCGGTTGCGTCCCGGCGTGCAGGACTGCGGGTCCGGCCGTCCATCCACTGCGAAGGAGAAACCTGCATGGGGGCAGAATTCGATGGCCGCAAAGCGGTCCGGAATGCGGCACTTGCCGCCTTGGGCGCCATGGCCGTCTTCGCGGTCGCGTTGCTCATGCCGTGGTGGCAGGCACGTTGCGTGCTGGCCGTCGGTGTGATCGTGTTCACCGAGGTGTTGCGCCGACAACTGCAAAGCTTCTACTGGTACCGATGGATTCCCAGCGTCATCCTTGCGGCATGGATCGCCCTGGCCGCGGTGCCCGGCTTTCGGCTCGAAGGAGTGTGGAACGGCGTTCGTTCAGGTACGCTCGACGTGCCCGGCGCAAGTGCCTGGCTTCACGTCGCTTTCTGCACCGCCCTGGTAGCCTCACTCGTCGTGGCCGGCTACATGGAGGCCCGCCGACGACACGGCGGAACCGATCGGCCCGACTCGACGCCGCCGGAATCTCCACCCGTCCTGGTGCAGACAGCGTCGGTCGATCCCGCTTCGCCGTTGCACCGTATCGCTGCGAGTACGATTGCCACGGCCCGGTTCTTTCAGGGTCGCACGAAAGAGCTGGGCAAACTCCGCCGCGAACTCAAGGGAACCCGGCATTCGATCATCTGCACCGTTGCCATGGCGGGCCAGGGAAAGAGCACGCTTTTGGGACGCTGGTACCAACAGGACGGCACCGGCTGGGCCGACCGAAAGCTTTTCTGGTGTCGCCCCTACGACGCCGGCTATCCGTTCTCGCAGTTCCTCACCGACATTCTCGAGTGGCTCCTGGGCGACGAGTTCGATGCCCGCCGATTTCCGACCACCAAGGCCCAGGTCCAACGGCTCTGCGACCTGCTGCGCCGGGAACCCGTACTCGTGGTGCTCGACGGAGCCGAGCGATGGCTGGCCGGTTGGGTGGGCCGGCCCGATGCCGAGGCCCGGGACGTCGACGCCGACGGCTGCCGGGCCGCCGATGAGGCCTTCGACACGTTGCTCGCCGACGCCGCCTCATGGACCTCCGGATCCAAGCTCCTCTTGACGACCCGGGCATTGCCGTCGATCGTGGCGGGGCTGACTCATGTGAGCATCGGCGACGACACACGCCGCGGCCGGCTGCTTCCAGGGCTGAAACCGGCCGAGGGGGCCAAGCTGTTGTCCGATTGGGGCCTCGATATTCCCGAGCACGATCGGGAAGAGTTGGCCGAGCAGTATGCCGGCCACCCCTTGGCGATCAACGTCCTGGCCCGTTTGATCGTACGTCACTACGGCGGCGACTTCGAAGCATTCGTCCAGGAGAATCCGAGCGGACCTAATGCGGATCTCCAGATCAAACGGCTTTTGGACCAGGCCGTTCGGCACGGTCCAGCTTCCGACGGCCTGCTCGAACTCGTGGCCGTCGGCGTCAAGCCGCTACCGGTCGAACTCCTGGCGGCCGTTCTCGGCGAAGACGGTCCCCGGATCCGCGAGCGCCTGGCCCGGTTCGTCGACTGGCAACTGCTCGATTTCGACGGCCATCGGGCCGACATGCACGCATTGCTTCGCGCACACATTCGCGGCACGATCACCCCCGACGACGCCCGAGACACGGCCCACCGGATCACCGACTGGCTCTGGAGGCAGCCGATCCCACTGCAGCCCAAACGGCCCGAGGACCTCGACCACCTCCTCTGGGCAATCGACCAACTCCTGGAGGTCGACGACCCGGAGACCACCCTCGCCGTGCTCTGCCAACAGGTCGACGCACAAAGCAAGCTGAAACTCCACGACTGGCTCCGGGCCTTCGGACACCTCGCCCGTACGGTCGAAATCTACTCGGCCATGCTCCCCGGCTACATCCGGCTGATCGCGTCTCAGGGACGCGACGACCTTCGCAATGACTTGGCCATGGTCTACAACAACCGGGGCAACGTCTACCTCGCTCAGGGTGATTTGTCCCGCGCGATCGAAGACTACGGCCACGCGCTGCGGTTACGAAAGCCCCTGGTCGAGACGGAAGGACGCGACGAGCTTCGCAATGACTTGGCCGTGGTCTACAACAACCGAGGCACCGCCTACAGCGATCAGGGTGATTTGGCCCGCGCGATCGAAGACTTCGGCCACGCGCTGGAAATCTGCCAGACTCTGGTCGAGACAGAAGGACGCGTCGAGCTTCGCAATGACTTGGCCAACTTCTACAACAATCGGGGCACCACCTACCGCGCCCAGGGTGATTTGGCCGGCGCGATCGAAGACTACGGCCACGCGACGGATATCTACCAGACCCTGGTCGAGACGGAAGGACGCGACGAGCTTCGCAATGGCTTGGCCATGGTCTACAACAACCTGGGCAACACCTACGCCGCCCAGGGTGATTTGGCCCGCGCGATCGAAGACTACGGCCACGCGCTGCGGCTAC
>JAZFUB010000042.1:0-5161 GCA_036447015.1 Thermoguttaceae bacterium
CCTCCGAGCCCGTCGATCGCCAGTCAGCGCCGACGGGCTCGGAGGCCCATCGTACCATTCCCGCAATTCCTGACCGTCTGCGGTATACTCGGGAGACAAAGGGGTCAGTATTTGTTTGCGCCGAAAATGGTTCTGACCCCTTTGTCCCTCCTCTGACCCCTTTGTCCCTCCTTTGTCCCTCGAAAATGGTTCTGACCCCTTTGTCCCTCTTGGGATCTTGGCACTCCAGCGGGGCAGTGAATGACCCTTCAGAATTCCCATTATTCGACGAGAAAAAGCTTGACACGGAGGCGTTGCCTGTGCCTATGTTACCACGACATCCCAGTGTTAATTGCTGACAGCTTTAGCTCTCACCTATATGGGCCGTTTCGTCTGTTTTTCTTTTTTTGTATGTCAGGATGCGGGGAGCGGCGGCCTATAGGGCTATGTAGGTGGAGTAAAGTGGTTGCGAGAGGTTCGGCAACCTTGCAGCGAAGACTGATGCCATCATTTGCCCGAAACAGGAGGAATGCGATGAGATGTTTTTCGATCACGTTGGCGTTGATAGGTACCCTGATGGTGGCGAGTCTCGCCGAGGCCACTATTATCGGTGTCGCGGGGCCGGCTAGCTCAGCGGGAGCTTTCGCGTCGAAAATAATTCCGGCTCCGACTGATGCCCTGGATGCCAGCGTCTGGAACACGGGAATGCAGGGTTTCGACGAAAAACAGGGCGTCACGACGCTCGCAGCGTACTTGACTGACAGCGGCTCTATCGCGTTGGGCACGCTCGTTGACAGTCACATGATCTTTCTGAACAAGCAGAATGGAGCCCCTGATTTGATCCATGCAGCCGTCACCTGGACTTTTGACGGCACGATCCTGGGCGTCATGTCCGATGGCCCCGGCGCCCTGGAGGCGGCCTCGACTCCCGAGTTGGGCTATCCGACGACCAACTACCCGGCTGCTGGGTTCACCGCCCGGGGCCTGGAAGGCGCCGACACCTATTCGGTTTCCGGGGCTACGCTGACGGTGAGCATGTTTGTCTCCCAGCCGGGCGATTGGATCCGCGTCGTTACCGAGAGGGGGACGTCAGGGCCCCCCGACCCGATCCCCGAGCCCACCACGCTCGTCATCTGGTCGCTACTCGGAACGCTTGGTATCATCTATGGTTGGCGACGACGTAAAGCCTAGTCCGCCCGCGAGTTTGCTTATCAAAGCCCTGCCAGTTGGTAGGGCTTTTTTCTTGGGTCGCCGCCCAGTGACGTCTTGTCCTCGTGGTAGGCCACCCGCTTCTTGAGCTGCTTGATCGTGTCGTCGACTCTTGACTGCTCGGCATAGATCAGCGCGAGCGTCGATCGCAAGGCCGTCGACTCTTGGAAACGGGCATACTCTTCGAGGAGTTTGATCGTCGGAACCAGCAGAGTGGTCGATTGCTCAAGTCGGTCCAGGGCCTCTTCGCTTCGATGCGTGGCTCGGCTCTGGGCGACGGCCACGCGGCCCAGGTCGTTCAGGCATTGCACCGTCAGCCGCCCGGCCGGACGTGTCCGTTGCAGCCGAGTCGTCGCCCGATGCAGATAGGACCATGCCCTGGAATAATCCTTCTCCGTCGCACAGACACGGCCCAGCGCCATCCAACCCCGTGGCGCAACCTGCTCGCCTTTGGGAGATTGCTCCAGCATGACGCACAAACGATAGAGGGTCCACTTCGCCGTGACGATCACTTCCTCGGGCGGTGAATGCTCGGGGAGCTCTTGCAGGACGGAGAAGAAGCCCGCGGCCTGGCCGGCCGTGATACGGGCGTGTGCGAAATCCGGATCGATCCGTGCGATGCGCGACGCAACGGCGTCCCAAGGCCGGTCGGTTGCCCGCTTCGGCTGCTGCAGTGCGGCAATCCGGCTTTGCAGGATGAGGAGTTCCAGCGCCCGGGCCGGACGCCGCGAATCGACGGTCGGCGAAAGGGACGTCTCGCTTAGGAGCTTCTTGGCTTCCTCGAAGTACTCGGGGCCGCCACTGAGATAGACCTTGGCCAGATGAACGGCATTGTCGTACAAGTACCGATCCTGTTGCTTCGGGGAGATCTGTCTCGACTCGATCCAGCGATGATAGGCCTCGGCGGCGGCGACGGCCTGTTGGGCGTGAGTCTCTTTCAGATGCGGATAGTACGTATGGGCCAACATCCGAAGGCACTCGGCCTGAAGGCGATTGCTGCCGGGATCGCCGTCGATATCGCCATTTTCGATCGCATCGCGAGCAGCGACGAAATGCTCGGCGGCCGTATCGAACCGGCCGGCCTTGAACCACTCACGTCCCCATTCGACGTGCCACCGCACACAAAGGGCCGGGTCCTCGGGCGGTTCTTTGTCCAGAGCCGCCAAGGCAGACTCGGGCATGGCAGCACAGAGACCGGCCACCAACAGCAAACAACAGAGGTGCCGGGTGTCGATCATGGTTCTCCTCGTGGCACTGGACGCTGTCGTCTTAGCGGGCGGCTTTTGCCTTCAAATGCTCGACCCGGGCAATACCGGCGGCGCCGATGTAGCCGGCGTCGCCGCCGAGGCTGGCGAAGTCGATCGTGGTACGCTCGGCCAGAACGGCGAACGCGCGGCGGTCGACTTCTTCCTTGATCCGCGCGAGGAAGCGTCGGCCCAGTTCGGTCTCGTTGCCGCCGAAAGTCATGGCACCGCCCAGCAGCACGCCGCTCGGGTCGATCGTGTGCAGCAGATTAACGATACCCACGCCCATGGCCTGGGCCACTTCGAAGATGATTTCCAAGGAGAGTTCGTCGCCCGCTTCCGCCTCGACGGCCAAGAGCTTGGGCGTCAAGTCGGCCCCTTCGGCCACTCGGGCGGTAAGCGAACTGGAGTGTCCGTTGGTAAGGGCCTGCTCGGCCCGTTTGATGATCGCCGTGGCACTGGCATAGGCTTCGAGGTGTCCGCGCTGGCCGCAGCCGCAGACCCGAGCATCGTCGGCATCGTTGATGATCAGGTGGCCGCACTCGGCCCCATGGCTGTTTTCGCCGTCGATCGAAAGGTCGCCGATGATGATGCCGCAGCCGATCCCCGTTCCCAGCGTAAACAACACCACGCTGTGGAATTCGCGTCCGGAGCCGACCCAGAACTCGCCATAGGCGGCCGCGGCCGCGTCGTTGGCGAAGGCGACCGGCAGCCCACAATGATGGGCCACCCGATCACGAATCGGAAAGTCGTCCCAACCTTTGAGGTTGACCGGTTTGACGAGTTTTCCGGCCGGGATGTCCATCGTGCCGGGCGAGCCGAGCCCGACGCGCGCAACGTCCGAGGGCTGCAAGCCGGCGTCGGCAATCGCTTGCAGGACGGCCTGTCCCATGCGCGCGGCCGCGTCCTCCGGGCCCTTGTCCGCGTCGGTCGGCACGCTGAGCCACGAAACGGGTCTGCCGCAGTCGTCGACCACGCCGGCCTTGATGTTCGTTCCGCCCAAATCGACGCCGACGAAGAACGGCGACTGCGCTTCGTCCTGCGAAATGAAACTGCGCGTTTCTGACATCGTACACCAACCTGACCCAGCCATGGCGAAAACGGCCGAACAATCAACGAACCCTCATTATAGAGGGTGTCGAGAGCAGGGTCAATCAGGTGGGCAGACCTCGTCCGAAAGACGCGTTCGGGCCGACCTGTCGCGAGCCGGCCTGCCGGATGCGTTATGCGTAAACTGATCTTATCGATCCCGAGTCGTCTCTGCTGGGAAAATCCCGGATTTTTTTTGCCGTATCGGGCAAAACCGCCAAGTTGCGATTGTATGGGATGGCGATTCTGGAGAAAATATCCCGACTGTCAGGTTCAGGCGAAAAGGAACGAGTCGGCGAAGGCCGGAAGTTTTTCCGAACCATGCCCGAGGGAGTGCCGTATTTGGACCCACTACGGTACGTGCCTCTTCCTCGCCCAGCGAACCTGGGATCCATTAGAGAACGAAACGGAATTCGCGGCCGATCGTATCACCCGCCGCCGTCTCAGCCGGGCTGGCTCGGACGACGAGATCGGATCGGCTGAGGTGACAAGGAGGGAACCGATGGTCTCGTTACATGCTGCGCTGGCGGCCCTGGCCCTGTCGGGCGTTGGGCAAACCGTCTTCTACGACTTCTATGCCGACTGGTGCGCTCCGTGCCGGGCCATGGATCCGACGATCCAGGAGTTGGTTGCCCGAGGGTATCCGGTCGAAAGAGTCAACATCGATCGCAATCCGCAGTTGGCGGCCCGGTACGGCGTTCAGAGCGTTCCCTGCTACGTGATGGTCGTCGACGGCCGCGAGGTCGATCGGGTGCAAGGCGGAACGACGCTCAGCCGGCTGGACCGGATGTGTAGGCTGGCCTCGACGGCCCTATCCCGATCCTCGATGGCCGAGTCGACTCGGCCGTCCGTGCCGTTGCCGGCAGTCGAGAGCCGTCCGCCGTTTTCCACGACGAACACCGATCCGCCGATCACAAGATCGGCCGTGAACCCGGCAGTTCGACAGCCAAAATCCCAACTACCCATATCATCGCCCGGTTGGGCGCCGAAGACCACGCCCGACTCCCATCTGCTGGCGGCCAGCGTGCGTCTGCGAATCGAAGACCCCCAGGGCCAGTCGTGTGGCTCGGGCACGATCATCGACGCCCGGCAAGGCGAGGCGCTGATCTTGACTTGCGGGCATATCTTTCGCGACTCGCAAGGCAGGGGGCCGATCACGGTCGATCTGTTCGGCGCCAATCCCCTCAAGGGCGTGCCCGGGCGTTTGGTCTCCTACGACCTGAAACGCGACATCGGCCTGGTGGCCATCCGCGTGCCGGGCCCACTGGCCACCGTGCCTGTCGCCGAGGCCGGCTATCGGACTGCGCCGAATGACGCCGTGGTAACGGTCGGCTGCAACAATGGCGACCGTCCCAGCGCGCGACATAGCCGCGTGACCGTATTGAACAAGTTCCTGGGCCCCGACAGCCTGATGGTGGCCGGCGAGCCGGTCGAGGGACGCAGCGGCGGCGGACTCTTTTCGGCCGACGGCCGGCTGATCGGCGTCTGCAACGCGGCCGACAAGGAAGACCGGGAAGGGTTGTATGCCGCGCTGGCTTCGATCCACGGGGAGTTGGACCGTTCGGGCCTGACCTGCATCTACAACCCGACGGGTGCCGCCACCGCCGTCGCGTCGAACAACGATTTACCCAGGGCAGCGA
>JAZFUB010000043.1:0-17537 GCA_036447015.1 Thermoguttaceae bacterium
GAGAACCGGTAAAAGTTCCATGCGGTCGAGATAATCCGCCCAACGGTTCGCCGAGGGCCGTTACATTTTGCCCTCGGTGACCAGCCGGGCAAAATGATCGAACGACCGGTCGTACACCCGTTCGGCGTCGGCCGAGAAACAGCAGCCGGGCAACTGCCGGGACTTGAGATGATAGGCGATGCAGTCGCAGCAGATACCTTTGCGCGGGCAGCCGTCGTAGGTGCAGCCGCAGATTTCGAGATTCTTTTCCTTCTTGCATTCCATGGAGGTTGTCCTTCTTGTTCGAAGATGAGTAGGGGTCGTTGCAACCGACGCGAAAGCGCGGAACTTACGGTTCCCTGCGCCATCGTCGTTTAGCGGCCGGGGTTTCCCGGCGCGTTTTGAATGGTTCTCGTCGGCAAAAACACGCCGGGCCAGCCCGGCCGCTAAACACGCTCGATTCGCACCGCACAGACCTTCGTCTCGGGAATCTTGGCCACCGGATCCAATGCCGGGTTGGTCAACACGTTGGTCGGCGTCTCGGCGAAGTGGAAGGTCAGCGACACGACGCCCGGCGGGCAGATTTCGGTCACCTCGGTCTGGGCCGTCACTTTGCCTCGTCGCGACAGAATCCGCACCGTCTCGCCGTTGACCACGCCGAGTCGCGAGGCGTCGTCGGGATGGATTTTCAGCAACTCGCGGCCGTCGAGCTTCTCGAGCCCTTCGACCCGGCGGGTCATCGTGCTCGTGTGATAATGGTACAGGCTGCGATCGGTCGTCAACAGCAGCGGATACTGCTCGTCGGGCAGTTCGTCGGACGGTCGGTACTCGACGGGCGCGAAATGGCCCTTGCCGTCGTTGGTCGCAAACCGCTCGCCGTGCAGCATGGGCGTGCCCGGGTGGTCCGGCGTGGGACACGGCCAGATCAATCCGCCCTCTTCGAGCCGATCGTACGAGATGCCGCCATAGCTGGGCGTGACCGAAGCGATCTCGGCCATGATGTCGGCCGGGTCCGCAAAGTCGAACCCCTTGGCTCCCAGCCGTTTGGCGATCTCGCAGGTGATCCACCAGTCGGGCTTCGCGTTGCCGACCGGTTCGATCGCTTTGTGGATCCGCTGCACGCGCCGCTCGGTGTTGGTAAACGTTCCGTCCTTCTCGGCGAACGAGGCGGCCGGCAGCACGACGTCGGCCAACTGGGCGGTCTCCGATAAGAAGATATCCTGGCAGACGAGGAAATCGAGCTTGGCGATCGCCTTTTCGACGTGCGTTGCGTCGGCGTCGCTGAGCACCGGATTCTCGCCCACCAAGTAGAGCGCCTTGACCTGGCCTTCTTCAATAGCCGGGAAGGTTTCCGTCAGACACAGCCCGGGCGAACCGCTCAACTTGCATCCCCAGGCCTTCTCGAACTTGGCCTGTACCTCGGGGTCGTCGACCCGTTGATAGCCCGGGTAGACGTTGGGCAGCCCGCCCATATCGCAAGAGCCCTGGACGTTGTTCTGACCGCGCAACGGATTCACTCCGGCCGACGGTTTTCCGATGTTGCCGGTCATCATGGCCAAGTTGGCGATAGCCAGTACGTTGTCCGTGCCGTGCGTGTGCTGGGTGATGCCCATGGCGAACAGCGTCGACGTCGGTTTGTGCGTGGCGAAGAGTCGGGCCGCCTCGATGATCTTCTCGCGAGGCACGCGCGTCGTTTCCACGACCTCGTCCAGCGAAACCGCCGCGAGCGATTCCTTCAGCGCATCGAAGCCGGTGCAACGCTCTTCGACGAACGCCGTGTCGACCCATCCTTCATCGACGATGACCTTCATCATGCCCAGAAGCAACGCCACGTCGGTGCCGGGCTGGTTCTGTAGGAACAGCGTGGCATGGCCCACCAAGTTGATTTCCTTGGGGTTCGCCACGATCAGCTTCGCGCCGGACTTGACGGCCCGTTTGACTTGCAGGGCCAACACGGGATGGGCCACGGTCGTGTTCGTGCCGATGGCGAAGATCGTGGCAGCACCGCCGATGTCCGCGATCGGGTTCGTCATCGCCCCGCTACCCAGTGTTGTGACCAGACCGGCCACGGTCGGGGCATGTCACAACCGCGCGCAGTGATCGACGTTGTTCGTCCCCATCACTACGCGACTCAGTTTCTGTATGAGGTAGTTTTCCTCGTTCGTACACTTGGCCGACGTCATGGCCGCAAACGTTTCGCCCTTGTGTTGGGCAAACCGGTCGGCGATCAGGTCCAAGGCCTCGTCCCAATCGGCCTCGACCAGTTCGCCGTCCTTTCGGATCAACGGCCCGGTCAACCGCTCGGGATGGTGGATAAACGAATATCCGAAGCGGCCTTTCACACAGAGGCTGCCCCGGTTGGCCGGGTTGTCTCGGTCGCCCCGAACGTTGACCACCCGATCGCCGCGAACGCCCATGTGCATGCCGCAACCGACGCCGCAGTAGGTGCAGACGGTCTTCACCTCGCGGGTCGGCTGCACGTAATCCTTCGGTGCCAGGGCTCCGACCGGGCATCGAACCACGCACTCGCCGCACGACTCGCAGACCGACTCGGTAATGGCCCGATCTCCGAACGTGCCGACCTTGGTGTCGAACCCTCGGTAGTTGAAGTCGATCGCGCTGACGCCCTGCAAGTCGCCGCACGTGCGAACGCAGATGCCGCACAGAACGCACTTGCTGTGATCCAGATCGAAAAACGGATTCGACGTGTCGACGTCGCGCTGGGCCGGCGTGCGTCGCAGCCTGTCGAGCCGCTGCTGATCGACGCCCACATAGGTCGCGATCCGCTGTAGCTCGCACGAGTTGTTCTGAGCACACGAGAGGCAGTCGTCGCGATGGTTGACGATCAGCAACTCCACCGACACGCGACGGATCTGGTCGATCTGCGGGCCGGTCGTGCGGATGACCATATCCTGGGCGACGGGCGTGCGACAGGCAATCGCCGGCCGGCCGCCCTCGACCTCGACCATGCACAATCGGCACACACCGACCGGATCGAGGTCCGGGTGGTGGCACAGATGAGGGATGTAAAGGTCGGCAGCCAAGGCCGCATCGAGCACGGTCGTGCCCGGCTCGGCCTCGATCGGCCGGTTGTCGATCGTTAGTTGGATCTTATCTGGCATGGTTGGAATGAGGATGTCGTTGGTAATGAGTTCACGAACTCTTCTGCACGGCCGCGGGGCGGCATGCCTCGTAACATGCGTGACACTTGATGCACTTTTCCTGGTCGATCGTATGGGGTTCCTTCTTTTCGCCCGAGATGGCTCCCGTGGGACAGACCTTCGCACAGGCGGTGCAGCCGATACACAACTGTTCGTCGATGACGAAGCGGATCAATGCTCGGCAATCGACGGCCGGGCAGCGATGCTCCAGGATATGCTCGAGGTACTCGTCGCGGAAGTAGCGGATCGTCGTCAGCACGGGATTCGGAGCCGTTTGGCCCAGTCCGCAGAGCGACCCCTGCTTGATCGCTTCGCCCAACTCGACCAGCAGGTCGATATCTTCCGGCCGGCCCTTTCCGGCAGTGATGTCTTCGAGAATATTCAACAGTTGTTTCGTCCCCAACCGGCAAGGCACGCACTCGCCGCACGATTCCTTTTGTGCAAAATCGAGGAAATATCGGGCAAAATCGACCATGCACGTCTCGTCGTCCATCACCACCATGCCGCCGGAACCCATGATCGAGCCGGCCGCGCCGAGCGAGTCGTAGTCGACCGGCGTGTCGAGCAGACTGGCCGGGATGCATCCGCCCGAGGGACCGCCGGTCTGGACGGCCTTCAGCGGTTTGTCGTCGAGCGTGCCGCCGCCGATATCGAAAATCATCTTTCGCAGGGTGATACCCAACGGCACCTCGACCAGTCCGGTCCGCTTGACCTTTCCGACCAGTGCGAACGTTTTGGTGCCCTTGCTCTGTTCGGTTCCGTACTCGGCGAACCAGTCGGCCCCGTTCTGCAAGATCAACGACACACTGGCGAGCGTTTCGACGTTGTTGATAATCGTCGGCTTGCCCCAGAGCCCGGAGACGGCGGGAAACGGCGGTCGCGGTCGCGGCATGCCACGCTGCCCTTCGATCGATGCGATCAGCGCGGTCTCCTCGCCGCAGACGAACGCTCCGGCCCCTTCCTTGATCTTGATGTGGAAATCGAATCCCGAACCGAGGATGTCATCGCCCAACAGGCCGTACTCTTCTGCTTGTTGCAGAGCCAAACGCAAACGCTCCAGGGCCAACGGGTACTCGGCCCGGCAGTAAATATAGCCATGGCCGGCGCCGATCGCATAGCCGGCGATCACCATGCCTTCGAGCAGCGCGTGCGGGTCGCCCTCCAACAGCGAGCGGTTCATGAACGCGCCCGGATCGCCCTCGTCGGCGTTGCAGACCATGTATTTCTCGTCGCCCGGCGCTTCTCGGCAGAAGAGCCATTTCCGCCAGGTCGGGAACCCGGCCCCGCCCCGGCCACGCAGCCCGGACGCTTTGACCTCGTCGATCGTTCGCTCGGCACCCGTCTCCAGCGCGTTGACCAGCCCTGTGTAGCCGCCGCCTGCGATGCAGTGGTCGATCTCCGAGGGATCGATGAAGCCACAGTTGCGCAGCGTCCTTCGAACCTGACCTACGAAGACGGGCGTTTGATACAGCTCGGGGATTCCGTCGATCGTGCCGGATCCCGTCGTCCCCAGCGCATAGTCGGGCAACGGATCGTCGCCGGCCAGGTAACTCTCGACCAGTTCGACGGCCATTTCCGCCGTGACGCCGCTATAAAAAACGGTCGGCCCTGATGGTTTGGCGATCGAGACGATCGGCTCGGCATAGCAGAGGCCGATGCAGCCGACTTCCACCAAGCGGCAATCCAGCCCCCGTCGGGCCGTCTCTTCTCGAAAGGCTTCGAGCACCTCCAGCGAACCGGCCGACCGACCGCACGTGGCCGTGCCGACGAGGATCACCGGGCATTGACCCGATTGCAGGGCGTCCCATTTCTCTCGAGCGCGGCGTACGATCCGGTCGAAACTCCCGTTGTCGAAGCGTCCCGTCATTCTCGACCGCCTTCCGTTCGTCGCGCTGCGAAGAGTTTTTTGACTTTCTTGGGCGTCAGCTTCGCTTCGACTTTCTTATTGGTCATCAGACAGGGCGACAGACCGCAGGCCCCGATGCAGGCGACCGTTTCCAACGAATACTCCAGGTCCTCGGACGTCTCCCCCTCCTTGATGCCCAGATGCCGCTCGACCTCTTCGAGGATTCGGGGCGCGCCGCGGACGTGACATGCCGTGCCGCGACAGAGCATCACGTGCGTTCGGCCGATCGGAGTGAAGCGGAATTGGGCATAGAAGGTCGCCACCGCATAGACCCGACTCTGCGGCACACGGGCAAATCGAGCCGTCTCGACCATCGCCTGCTCGGGCAAATAGCCGAACTCGGCCTGGACGGCCTGGAGGATCGGGATCAGTTCGCCCGCCCCCCCCTCGAAGGAGGAGAAAACGGATTCAAGGCGGTCGTTCATCGAGGGCAACTCCTTCGCAGGTCGCGCCGGGCCGAGGACAGTCCTTTATTATTCCCCATTGCTTCACGGGGAGCAAGTGACCTACCTACTATCACAGGACATCTGCAAAGTCGAGGCATCGCCACGGCGGGCCTGTTGGTCCGGCGCCGGATGGCTGGGAAAGACAGAAGGGACTATACGAACTGTCAGGCACGAAGAGTTTGTGAATCAATGCGTACGATGGGCCTCCGAGCCCGTCGAAATGTCGAACTCCCCTGGATTCGACGGGCTCGGAGGCCCATCGTACAGGTCGTTTCCGAATGATTCACAACCTAGGAGTGGCTGACCTACGTGACTTCCGCCTCCAAGCCGAACTCGTCGGGTGGGTTGATCTCGATCTGGGGCATTGGGTCGAACTTCGACTCGTCCAGCGGCTCCAGTTGCGGCTCGGGTGCTTCGAGTTCGGCCAGATGGCTTCTTGCCCGTTCGAGACTCCAGTGATACGCGAACGGCGGGCCGTCGCACCAGGCAAGCCGATACGCCTCGGTAGCCGCCTCGACGGCCGCCGGCTTGTTGCCCGCATCGCGCTCGATCCGGGCCAGCAGATTGAGCCCGTCGGCATGAAACATCGGATACGGCCCCCGCTCGGCCGGCTCCCAAACGTCGGCCAACACGTCCCGCGCCCGCTGCACCTCGCCGCGCCGCCGATGCAACTCGGCCAACGCGACCAAGGCGGGCAGTTCTTCTTGGACGAGGTGGCAGGCCCGGGCCCGGGTCAGGGCGTGGTGCAGCCGCTCGTCGGCCACTTCGTGCCTGACTGAGGGCCACCCGGCCACCTGCTGTTGCTGCGCACACCAGGGTCGGAGAGCTCGGACTACTTGCCCGCCTGGTCGACGAGCTGTCAGGCACGGCGTGCCTGACCTACCCGACTCACTCCGCAAGCTGCATTCCCAGTTCCGACAACTTCAACTCGACGAGATCTGCCGTCTTCGGACCGATGCCGTTGAGCGCCAAGAGCTCCGCCCGCGTCATGCCGCATAAATCGTCGGCCCGTTCGACGCCCGTCTCGATCAGGGCTTCGGTGGCACGCATCGGCAGACCCAGGTTCCGGATCGGGTAAGGCGAAATCTCGGGCTGATCCCGAAAATCTTCCAGTGCCGGGATGTTTCCGAACACGATGGCCGGTTCGCCGTCGTTTGAAACGATCCGCACGTCCGTTTTTCCCTCGGTGATCTCAGCGATACGCTCTTGAATCTCCAGTTGCCGCGCGAGGTTGTCGAGATGTTGCCCCTTCGTTTCCGACTCGATCTTGGCCGTTTCGGCACGGGCCTTTGTGATCTGCTCCCGGAGAAGCTCCTGCTCATAGAACTCCGTTTCCGTTTGCGCGATCTTGAGTTGATTCTCGACACCCGTCTTGTCGATCTGCGCTTCCACGAAGTCCAGCCCCTTGGCCGGCAGTTTCTTCGCCTTGTCACCGACCGGCTGCTCTGAACCGGGCAACGTCGTTGCCGCGGCCCTCCGCCCGAAGTGGACAAGCCGGCCAAACAGCGCCGCCAAGCGGCCGCGAGCGCGAACGGTCCATCCGCGTATCTTGTGGCCTGTCAGGTCATAGCGTTCCAACGACCTCGACTCGCGGCCCGACTCGGACAATCGAGAATCCTTCTCGGAACGGCTCATGACGTGCCTCCGTTGGGACTCCCGACCTCGACGCCAACCGGCTCGGCCGTTCCTTTGTGATCGATCACCAGCCGGTCGTTTGACTGGAGCCGGTAGAGTTCGGAGACCAAAGAGAGCAGTTCCCCCTTCTCTTCCGCCGAATACGCGTCGGCATCGATATAGACCTGCAACGGACCCGCAATCGGCGTGTCATCTGCAGGCGGGTCCGAATCATTGGTCGGCGGATGCATCGCCCCGGCCACCACGACCGCGTCGCTGTCGTCCTCGGCTTCCTGACGCCGTTTCCGCTCGGCCGCCAGCGCATTGACGACGTGTTTCACGAGTTCGTCGGGCGACGCGAATTCATTGACGAAATTGTCAGCCTTGAGCTTCTCCTTGAACTTGGCGAGCTTCTCGGCCCCGTCGCCCGTCTCGACATCGGCCGGTTTGACCGGATGATCCTTGTGCATGACGAAGATCTTCCGCGGGATGCCTCGCTTCACGGCGTGCTCGTATTCCAATTGCGTGACCGACTTGGTGCGGCCCTTGGGAATGTAGCCGTAGCGATAGGCGAAGATGCCCACGTAGATATCGGCCTCGTCGACCAACGCCAGCGAGTTGGCGATCGCATCGTCGTCGTTCGCCGGAAGATGTTCCATCATCTTGGGAAACATGCCCTGCCGCAAACAGGCGTCGAGCACGCCTTGCCGGTGGTCGGGCAAGTCGCGGATCGTGCTGCTGATCATGACGATGGGCGGCGGTATCTTCTTCGCCATCGAGGAATTCCCCGGATGCTGCGGTGGCCGCGGTTCGCGTCCAAAATGGCCCGATTTCCCCACATTGTAGCGGAATGCTTGTGCGATGGATAGTATCGCCGGGAAGGGGTGTAGGGCCGGGGTCGCGGGATGTGTGTGGCAAGGCAGGCAAGATGCCTGCCCCACTTTTCCTGTTCGTGAATAGTCCGGGCTATCGCTTCTGTGTCGATGACGGATCCTCTGCCTCGCTCTCTTCTTCGATCGGCGGCGAGGGGCCCTTGATTTCCTCGGGAATCTCGGGAATGTCGTCGATGACAATCTCGAGCGGCAGGTTCCAATCTCGAGTTGGTACGTCGTCGGGAGCCTCCGCCTGCGAGGGTTCTTCCTTGGGCTCCTTCGGCTCCTTGGGCTTCCACTGTTGGGCCTCCGGGGCGTCGGGAGCCGGTGGTTTCGACCCGTTCTGTTCTCGCAGACAACCGTACCAGCCCAGCACGACCGCCACGAGCGGCAATGCCAGCAGGGCAACCACCCAAATGACGATCCGGCGCCGTCGCCCGGGAGCGGGCACCTTGACCGATCGCGGCTCGTTTTGCTCCAATGACAACTTGGCACCTCGTTTCGAAAGCCCGATCAACTATATCAGCTAAACGGGCCGTCGCCAACTTGTCGGTGGCCGCTACTTTTTCCAGTGGGAGTACGAAATCGTGACCAGTCGTGAACGTTGGGTCGTCTACCCCTTGCTGTTTCTTACGCTCGGCATGACCATGCGCGACAAAGTATGGCCGCAACGCCATTTCATGGCCAACGACATGACGGCCTTCGGCGAGATCACGGCCGGGAAGATCACCTGTAACCAGCTCGAGGTCGGTCAGGCCGAATGTCGGTTGATGACGCTAACCGGACGGAACGGTCGCGATGCGATCCGGCTCGGCGCGGCCCCCAACGGGACCGGACGACTGGAGCTGCTGGCTACCGATGGAAGCGTGCTCGTGACGCTCGGGGGCGAGGAGGCCGGCGGCGTGGTGGCCGCGATCGGCCGAGATCAAGACATCCAACTCGTCCTGGGGCATTACGACGACCAGTACGGCGTCTTCGCCCAGTCGGCCAAGGTGGGACGCCGCGTACCCCTGACGCTCCCTTGGCAGTTCGAGACGTCATTGCCCAAGAAGGTTCCTGTCGACGGGCCCGATGAAGAAGAGAGGCCCGACGACCTCAGGACAACCACAGAGGGCACGGAGGACACAGAGACGAAACCGTAAGTTTCGCACTTTCGCTGGAAATTCAATCAGACGCGACGGCGGACGCGACTTTCTCGGCCGGCTCGTAGCACACGACGCGACCGTCGACGGTGGTGAAGAACAGCCGACCGGCACAGGCGGCGAAGCTGTCGTGGACCGGCGAGGCCTTCAGCTTGTACCGGGCCTTTGCCGAACCGTCCTCGGTCGATACGGCCCACAGCGACACGTCTCCCTTGGGCCGCTTCGCGTCGAAATCGGCGACATTGTCGGGCCCGGCGATCAACAGCGTGTCGCCGGCCAGGAGCATGGCGCGGGGATAGAAGGGGATCGCTCTGGACCAGACGTAATTGATGGCCCGGGTCGGTTTGCGTCCCCTGGGTGTCGCCTTTCCTTTCACGGCTGTCTTTTGCTCGATATCGGCGGCGAACAGGTGATACTCCGACTGCATCCCGATGTGGCTGCCGGTGATCGTGTATCCCTTCCTGCCAAACCCGAAGGCACGGTTTTCGTTGCGCACCAGTGCCCGGCCGGAGATCTCGCGGTTGCCCGCGCTGGTCCAGCCACCGTATCCGCCACCCATTGCCCGGCCGATCTGCAAATAGGTGCGGTGCCACCAGGTATCGTCGAGGAAACCGGCGGAACAGAAGAGATGATCGACTTCGGGGTCCAGCGAACGGCCCTCGAAGTCGAACCGCTGATGCCGCATGAAGATCGACTCGCCGTCGGTGGCCAGGACGTCGGGCATGGCGCCGGGCATGTTCACGCCGCGGATGACGTCTTGCGGTTCCAGGCCGGTTTTCGGGTCGCGGTGCGAGATCCGTCGCCGGAAGACGAGCCGGCCGGTTGCCGCATCGACACCGCAGAGATGAACGCCGCCGTCGACGTAGGACGTTCGACCGGCCGCGGCGTAGGCGGTCGGCTTGCCATTGGGCCCGTCGCACACCAGCACGCTGCCGTGGACCGGCCAGACCGATTCCAGCCGGTCGTAGGAGACGATCTGCCTCGACTCGGGTGCCACGCGGAATCGCCACACGAGAGCTCCACCCTCGGCCTGCAAGCAAGTCATCCACCCGTCGGCCGAACCGAAGTAGACGCGGCCTTGGTGAATCGTGGGAGGCGAATCGACGCGGCCGCCGGCCGTGTAGGACCAAAGCGGCGTTCCATCGTCGGACTTCAGGGCATGAACTGTGTGCGTTTCCCGCCCGGCGACGAAGAGCCGGCCGTGGGCGACGACCGGGGCCGTCAACGGCCCGGGCAGTGTCTGCTCCCAGGCCGGCTGCAACCCTGACGAAAGCGAGGCCGTCGTGGCGCCGCTACGCGCATTGTCGTGGCGAAACGTCGGCCAGGCATCCTCGTCGGTTCCCGGCACCGAATCGTCGGTCGGTGCGAATGCCGGTCCTCGCTCCAATCGCTCGGACTCCTTCGACATGGGGAACGCGCGGCGGCCGCTCAGCGCATTGTAGCCGCTGAGCTTGGACGAAACGAAGCATGCGCACGGGTGCGTCGGCGCGTAGACGAGGCCGTTACAGGGAAGTATGCCATACTGGCAGACGCCACGTACCCAGTGGTCGGCCGTGACGCGGTCGGGGTCGTCGACGTCGAGGAACTCTATGCCCGCGCGACTTTGTATCACGTAGTTGGTGGTGGCCTTGTTGCGATGACATCGGTGATGGCCGAAACCGAACGTGTAGCTCTCCTGGTCGGGTTTGCGCGTGGCGACGACCCGGCCGGTATGCAGATCGTAGACCTTGGTGATCCCCGGCTGCTTTCCCCAAGCCGAGATGCCGCTGTAGACCCGGCCGCCGATGACGAAGACGTCGACCGGCGCGTTGAACCCTTCGTGACACGGAGCGGTCCAGAGCGGTTTTCCGTCCTCGGCCGAGAAGGCCATGATCTGGCCGTCGGTCAGAATGTGGTTCGACGAAACTCGGAACTCCAGCGCCGTCTTGTCTTGGCCGCCCGTGTCGACCGGCCGGTCGGCAAGCCGGTCGGCCGAAAGCACCACTCCGTCGTTGACGACCAGCGTGGGCACCAGCCACGCATAGCGGTGGCGGATCGCAGGACGATCGGCCGTCCAGACCACGTTGCCCGAGTCGGCCTCCAGCGCGATCAACCGGTCTTCGTTCTGGAAGAAGACGCGGTCGGAGTGAACGATCAGCGTCAGCGGCAGGATCGTCTCGGCCTGGGAGTCGGTCTTCTTCCACAACAGGCCGCCCGATGCCGCGTCGATCGCACGGACGTGCCTGGGCATGTACTGCGTCGTGTATTCAGCGTAGCCGTCTCGCCAAGCAGGAAAGTGTCTGAGAATCTTGCCGGTCGTCGGGCTTGCGGTGTCCAACGGCTCGCTGATCACCAGGTAGAGCGTCCCCTCGTGGCAGACGATCTCGTGCGTGTTTTTCGTTCCTTCATACGTGCGAACCACCTTGCCGGTGGCCGCGTCGAGGCAGGTGACCGGCATATCGTAGCCGAGCGTGACATAGACGCGGTCGCCGACGGCCACGAGGCGGCGGGGCAGTTCGGCCGGTCCGCTGCGGAAGGGCCGCAGTTGATTCTCCCATCGTGCAAGCGGCCGCTTCCAGAGCAGCACGCCGTTGAAGGCGTCGCGCGCCACGAGCATCCACTTCGACGGGGCTTTGACCGACGCGACCGATCCTTCGTCGATGATCGAGAAGATGCGCCCCGAGGCCGACACCACGGCACTGACTCCCGCCAGGTGATCGTGGCTGCGTCCCCAACGAGGCCCGGAGACCCATTGCAGATACTTCGGCGGTTCGACGCGTGTGTCTTCGGCCACCGCGTTGTTGTCCGGTCCGTGCAGGAAGTGCGTCCACTGATCGATTTCCTTCGGCCAAGGCTTTTCGAGTTTCTTCCGGCCGCCGCCGGTGGCGATCAGTGCGATGCCGCGGGGAGCCAGCACGCGGAGGATCTCGTCGGTTGCGATCTGCCGCGGCGAATCGACAACCATGAGATTGACCATGTTCTCCGCATAGGGAAGCCGCTTGCCGTCCCAGTGAAGCACGGTCACCTCGCCCGAGGTGCCCTGTTGCCGCAAGATCGCCCGGGCCCGGGCCACTCGTTCGGCGTCCTGTTCGAGTCCTTGGACCAGGTAACGCGAGTCGATCCTCAGATCGGCGGTCCAGCGGGCGTCGCCGCATCCGACATGGACGACCAGCCCGCCGGTGATGCCCGAGCGCCCAACGACGTCACGGGCGTCTTCCGCACTGCAAGGAGACGGCGAACAGACGAGACAACCGAACAGGATCAGACCGAAGGCAAGTAGAGATGTCGATTTCATAGCCGTGACTCCTTGCGATGATGGTTGCAGTGTGGGCAGCGAAAACGGGAAAGAGGGAAAAGGGGAAGAAATCAAAACTCGTCTTCCCCTTTTCCCCCTTTCCCTTTTTCCCTGACATCGTGTTGCCACCCTCTTTAGAACTCGTACAGGAATAACTTCCCGATTCAGTTCTTGGGTGTTGGCTTTGAGCAGTGAGCTTTGAGCTTTGAGTCATGGGCTTTCTCACTGCTCATAGCTCACTGCTCATTGCCAAATAGGGAAGTAATTCCTGCACGAGTTCTTAGACTCACTTTCCCGTCGCGATGACTCCCTCCGTCGGACTGCTGGCCGTGGCGTACAGTTTCTTCGGGATCCGGCCGGCCAGGTAGGCCAGACGGCCCGACTCGACGGCCAGCCGCATGGCCCGGGCCATCCGCAAAGGGTCGTTCGCGTGCGCGATACCCGTGTTCAGGAGCACACCGTCGACGCCCAGTTCCATGGCCATCGCGACGTCGCTGGCCGTGCCCACGCCCGCATCGACGATGACCGGATAGTCGGGATCGTCCTCTTTGAGATACTCCAGGCAAATGCGGATCGCGTTGGGGTTCAGCACGCCCTGGCCCGAGCCGATCGGACTGCCCGCGGGCATCACGCTGGTGGCTCCCGCCTCCTTGAGCCGCTTGGCCATGACCGGATCGTCGGACGTGTAGACGAGCACCTGAAAACCTTCGGCGACCAACTGCTCGGTCGCTTGCAGTGTGGCGACCGGATCTGGCAGCAAGGTTCGCGTATCGCCGAGCACTTCGAGTTTGACCCAATCGGCGCCCGGGTTCTCCATCTGCAAAAGGATTTCGCGTCCCAGCCGGGCAACGCGAATCGCGTCCTCGGCGTTGAAGCAACCGGCCGTGTTCGGCAGGATCGTGTAACGCCCGGTATCGATGAAGTCGAGCAGGTTCTTGCCCTCGGCATCGATCAACCGCTCGCGACGGACCGCCACGGTCAGGCATTCGGCCCCCGCGACGTCCAGCGCGTCGGCCATCAGTTCATGGGTCGCATACTTGCCGGTCCCGACGACCAGCCGGCTGGAAAACGTATGGGAACCGATCCGCAAGGGCCCACTGTCCGCATGCTTGTTGGCCGCAGGTTCCTTGGCCATGGCGTTAGCCTCCTCCTACCAAAGTGACGATTTCCAGCCGATCGCCGTCGGCCAGTCGATGTTCCGCATGCCCGGCGCGAGGCACCAGTTGAAGATTCACCTCGACCGCCACATGTTTGCCGGTCAGGTCCAACTCGTCTAAGAGCCCGGCCACCGAAATCCCCTCGGCCACGCGGCGTGATTGATCGTTGACGATGATTTCCACAAGTCCGACTCGCACGAGTTGCGATTCATTCGAAGTACTGCATCGCAAGCGTGTTTAGCGGCGGGGCGTGCCCCGCGCGTTTCTGCCGATGACAACAGTCCCAAACACGCGGGGCACCCCCCGCCGCAAAACGACGATGGCATACCGAACCGTTATTGTAAGAGCCAACAAGCACGATGGTCAAGCGGCCCCTTGACGGGCCGATTGGCTCTGCTATGGTGGGGGGGGAGAAGCTTTCTAAGCTGAACTGCCCGTGAGTTCCTTGGAGTGATGATCCGTTATGTATCGGTGTTGTGTCCGGCTGAATTCTTGCGAATCCAGCTACATCATACGACCGCTCTATCTTGCCGCACTGCTTGTGTTGGCCGTCGTCGGGTGCCACGGGCATCTTGCCCGTGCCCAGCAGGCCGACCTGCCGATCACCGGCCGGGCCGTGCCGGAGCTGGCCTCGTTCGATCGGGTTATCTGCCGGTTCATGCAGGATCGGAGCATTCCCGGCGGGGCAGTGGCCGTGGCCAAGGACGGGCGGCTGCTGTTGTCGCGTGGCTATGGCTGGGCCGATGTCGAACGACGGCGGCCGGTCAAACCGAATTCGCTGTTTCGCATCGCCAGTGTGTCGAAACCGATCACCGCCTTGGCGCTGCTGGTGCTGGTCGAACAGGGGCGGCTCGATCTGGATGCCAAGGCCGTCGACCTGCTCGGGCCGATCCGCCCGACAGAAGGTGCGTCGATCGATCGAGCATTTCGACAGATCACAGTTCGGCAACTCTTGCACCATACGGCCGGGTTCGATCGGCAGGCGAGTTTCGATCCGATGTTTCCCGGACCGGCGATGACGGCCGTGCTGGAGTCGCCCGTCGATAGTCGGTCGATCATTCGCTATATGTCGGGCCGGCCGTTGGATTTTCCGCCCGGCACGCGCTACGCCTACTCCAACTTCGGCTACTGCCTGTTGGGGCGGATTCTCGAACGGCTTGTCGGCGAGCCTTACGATCGGGCCGTCGAGCGACTCGTGCTGCGGCCGGCCGGTATCAGGCGGATGCGGCTGGCGAAAACGCGGCTCGAAGATCGGGCACCGGGCGAAGTCCGCTACTACATGCCCGACACTCGATGCGACCGGTCGGTCTTTCCCGACGTGAAGCAACCGGTGCCGATCCCTTACGGTTCTTTCCATATCGAGGCGATGGATTCGCACGGCGGTTGGATCGCGTCGGCCGCCGACCTGGTTCGATTGGCCGCGTCGGTCGACGGCACTCGCAAGCCGGGCCTGTTGCGGCCTCGGACCGTGCGGCTGCTCGAATCGCGACCGGCCGACATTGCCGATGATGCGGCCGCCTATTACGGACTTGGGTGGAACGTTCGTCCGGTGGGCGACTCGGCCAACTGGTGGCACGCCGGATCGCTGCCCGGCACGAGTTCGTTGCTCGTGCGAACCCATCACGGCCTGGCCTGGGCCGTCGTGCTCAACTCGCGAGGCAAAGAGGGAACCCAACTGATCGGCGAAGTGGATCGGGCCATGTGGCGAGCCGTCGAACAGGTCGAAACCTGGCCCCATGCCTCGAAAAAAGAAATGTAGGGTGGGCACCGCCCACCAAGAACCAAGGGGAACGCACCAAGAGTTTTGGTGGGCAGTGCCCACCCTACGGCTCCAGGGCATGGGAGGACAGAAAAATGGGGGACAGAAAGATAAACGAAAGAATGATGACTCGTATCAACTCTCCGCTTCACAAGGTCAGTTCCCTCTCCATCGTTATTTTTCTGTCCCCCCATTTTTCTGTCCCAATCCTTCTACCCTCAATTGGCCCACAGATTCTCCGGAGGAGTCTTCTTTCCTGACTACAAAATGTCGGCCATTCTCAACCTAAACCTACGGAGTTGCACGTGCGTCACTGGAAACTGGACGAAACGAACTACGGAATCGTCAAACAACACGAGTACGAAGTGGCCGTGCTGCCGCTGGGGGCGACCGAGCCGCACAACCTGCACCTGCCCTACGGCATCGATACGATCGAAGCCGACCTCGTCGGCGAGAAGATCTGCGAAGAGGCCGCCGACCGAGGGGCCAAAATCGTCTTGTTGCCGACTGTCCCTTACGGCACGCAGACGAACCAAATGGAATTCCCGTTTGCGATGAACCTCAACCCGTCGACCCTGACGGCCGTCATTACCGATCTGGTCGATTCGCTCGTGCATCACGGCATCCACAAGATCGTGCTGCTGAACAGCCACGGCGGGAACGGTCTGAAGCCCGTCTTGCGAGAACTCTACGGCAAGACGCCTGCGACGCTGTTCTTGTGCGACTGGTACACGATGATCGACGACGTCTACGACGAGATCTTCCAGCGCCGCGACGACCATGCGGGCGAGATGGAAACGTCGCTGGCGTTGGCCTATGCCGAGGAACTGGTCGGGCGGAACCCGGACGGAACGCTCAGCGCCGATCAGGGAGAAAAGGCCTCGACCCGTTTCGAGGCGGTCAATCGCGGCTGGGTTTCGATCACCCGACCCTGGCACCTGCTGACAACCAACGCCGGGGCGGCCAACCCGCATGCCGCCACGGCCGAGAAGGGCCGCCGGCTGATGCGAGTCATCGTCGACCGCCTGGCCGGTTTCCTGGTGGAGCTTTCCGAGGCGGAGCGAGACGACCGTTTCCCCTACTAGCGACCTATCGCGTTCAGCCCGTTGACGATTCGAGCCGGGACAGCTATACTTGAACGGTTCGAGCCATGGTGGGTGTAGCTCAGTTGGTTAGAGCGCTGGGTTGTGGTCCCAGAAGTCGGGGGTTCGAATCCCCTCACTCACCCTTCTTTCTAACCGCTTGCGGGGTCGGCGGTTGCGATCTTCGAAGGTCATGGGCACTGGCGCACTTGGTATTCGAAACACGGACGCCAGCGGCCTTGCCGATCTTCGCAATGATTCTGCCGGTCCACTGCGTCGACAGTCGGCTCGGCCCGCTTTGTTGGCCATGACGCTCACAGAGGCTTTGCGGCCGGAAGATGCGACCGCGACGGGCGTCTCCAAGGTGACCGCTTCGAACCAAGGCAAAAGCGGTATATCTTCTTCTCTGGCTGATTGCTCACTGGCCAGAAAGTATCCATTTTACACACAGCGTGCCCAGGGAAAGGGAACGACATCGTTACATTCCATGTCGATGCGAGGCCTACGCCTGGCCCCATCGTCCCGGCGGAGGGCTCTGCCGATGGCCGCTGCCCCCCTCTATCGCTCGACAACGCCCGCCGGAACACACAGTTTCCCTCGGTTCCGGCGACCTCGCAGGTAGACGGTCATCGGCCGGCCGAACAGGACGATCGTCGGCGTGATCGAACAAATCAACGGGAACGCGATGGTTGCTTGGCCGACGACAAGGTAGCCCCGGAAAATGCGCCTACGGCGAGAGATTTCCGAGGCCCGCCGACAACGACAAAGGCAGATGGGCTTCCTCGAAGGTCCAGACGTTGACGTTGAGTACAGGGCCCGTAGGCGCGACCCGGCAGCCGGGGGCGACTCAGAACCAGTCGCCTTGTTCAGGATGACGCAAAGCCAGAGGCGTACCGCTCGATCAAGTCGAGTGCCTTCTTTGTTTCGTCTTCGCACTCGGCTAGCCCCACGCTACTTCCACCTGGGAACTATACCGCGAGCGACCCAACGAGGCCATGTTTCTCGACATCGAGACGTAACCGTCCGGCGAAGCACATTGCCTGACGGGGCGTGGATGGGGGGGGGAGAGAGAACTGGCCGGGAACGCGTTATGCGGCGTTGCTTGACGGCTGATCGGCGGTGGATGCCGATGTGGTCTCTTGGGC
>JAZFUB010000044.1:0-3191 GCA_036447015.1 Thermoguttaceae bacterium
GGGGACGCATCGACGGCCCACCGACGATCCAGCGCGGCTTGTGTGTGTTCGGTTGCCGAGACGGCTGGGTCTATGCGGTGCGTCTGGCGGACGGACAGTTGGCATGGCGCAATCTGGCCGCTCCCGAGCGTCGGCGGATCATGGTGTCGGGTCAATTGGAATCGGCCTGGCCGGCGCTGGGGCCGGTAACGATTGCCCACGGCACGGTGTGCGCCGTCGCCGGCCGCCACAACATGGCCGAGGGCGGGATCGTCGTCAGCGGATTCGATTTGTCCAGCGGCAAGAAGCTGTGGCAGAGAGAGACGCCGCATCGCGATCTGGCGAATCCCTTGACCGGGGGTGCCTACGAGCCGTTGTCCGAGCCGTTTTCTATCAAAGCGGATCCCCGGCCGTCGGCATGCACACTGGGTGGATGGCTGGTCGGCAACGGTGCGGCCGTGCAGATCGACCGCCTGGGTGCATTCGAGATCCGCGACGGCCAACCGCGAGCCTTGTTCGACGACCGACTCGACGAAGAATATGCCGGCAACCTGCGGCCGCTGAAGAACCGAAGCCCTCGCCCGGATTTCCACCAGTGGTTACTGGCGGCTGACGATGGGCAACTCTCATGCTCAGCGGAGAAGGAAAAGCTCGTTCAACGCGAAGGCGACAAAACCCTCCCACTACCCAAAACGTCCCCGGTGGAAAACGCAATCGCCGTCGCCTCGGCCGGCCGCGAGTGGGTCGTGTCGACCCCGGCAGACCCCCGGCAGCCGAAGACGCTCGAGAGTACGCTGCTCGTGCTAAACAAAGCCAGCCGGCAAATCTGGGCAGAATGCCGATTCCCGGGCCGGGCAGTGCCGCACGGCCTTGCCGTCTCCAACCGCCGAGTGCTGATCGCCACCACCGACGGCCGACTGCTCTGCTTCGGCCGGGAAGATTGAGAGCGACGGGGCGCGGCAATCATCTCACTATTGCGATGGTGTTTCGTGGAAAGTGACCAGTGGATTCCTTCGTATTCGCCGATTCTCTTCCGGCCCATCATGCCGGTCGGTGGTCTTTCCCGTGAAACCGATGATCGCTATCGGAATCGACCCTTGTGCGTCCGTATTCTGCGGACATCATACTAGGTTTCCGTGCTCTTCCGTGGGCGAGCGCCCTCTTGGTGACGTAGCACGCCGCCAAGGGTGTATTCTAGCTTGTGGAGGAATCTCTTTCTACCCAGGCGTCGGCCCGTGTGCTCATGGCGGCACAGCAGGGCTTGCTCCTGCTCGTCGATCTGTAGTCCAATGACCAAGAGTTCAGGGAAAGCTCACGAAAGGAGCATAACCGGCCCCGTTCGGGCTGGCAAACGGCTCTTGTCGACGATACAATAGACATTATGTGGTACTCTACCCCAACAGTTTTCTGGCATTGATGATTCCTGAGTTTGATGAACACGGGTACTTGCCCCCGGGCATCCATGGGGCGTCGCTGGAGGAAATCGCATTACGGTTCGGACGCCAATCCGAAGTTCGGCGCGCGCAGATGCAGTCCGTGTATTGGCTCATCGATTTGGCGGTCAAAGCGGGCGTGCAGCGGATCGTCCTGAACGGCAGTTTCGTCACCGAACTCCTTGAGCCGAACGATGTGGATTGCCTCCTGCTGATCGGACCGGGCTTTCCCAAGGATCGCCGCGCCGAGTCGGAACTGCTGGAGGGTTTGCCGTTCCTGGAAATCGAGTTGGTCAACCAAGAAGGTTTCGATCTATTGGCCGAAACATTTTTCGCCACTGACCGGCGGCAAGTTCCCAAAGGCATGATCGAGGTGATACCATGACGTTGCAAAGCCAAAGCGAACTTGAAGCCACGCGCGAAAAGCTCAAGCTGCTGCAACAGCGCTATGACGCCACTCGCGACGAATCGCCCGACGAATCGCCCGACGAATCGCCCGACGACGCCCACGTGCAAGAACTGACTCTTCGCTCGCTAAAGCAGTTGATCAATCAACTAAAGGAAGAAATTGCGAGGTTTGAGAGTCACAGCACGACGATGTAGACGCCCAGCCTGATTATTCCGGATTATTCCGGGGACACCGTAGGCTCTGCCATTTGAGGAGACTCATTCGGAAAATCGTCGGTGTTGCTTGCAACTGGAGGATTGCGGTCGCCGTTGCCTGGTGGAGAAATGCTCGCCGTGGTGCTGGCAAACATCTGTGTGTTATTCGACGTGGCGTTGTCGGGCGAAGTGCCGCCTGTCAGCACAATGGCTTAAGCCCGACGACTTGCGTGCGAATGCCGAGGAATTTGTCGTCGGACGTGATGAAGAGTGTCTGGAAGTCCGGGCCGCCGAAACAGGTGTTCGATGCGTACGGCATGTCGATCGCGCCGAGCAAGGTCGCTTCGGGTGAGAAGATCTTCATGCCCGACTTGCCGAGACAGATGTAGAGGTTGTCGTGCTCGTCGAGCGTCAGCCCGTCGGGGTTCGCACCCAATCGGTCGATCCAGAGTGTTTCCTCGGCCAATCGGCCCGGGCCGAGGACCTTGTAGCGGAAGATCCGCTGCCCTCGCGCGTCGGCCACATAGAGGGTCCCCTCGTCGGCACTGAGCAACACGCCGTTCGGCTTGAAGCAGACGGTCGACACTCGGGCGACCCGGCCCTCGGCCGAGCAATAGTAGGTGTCCTGCTTCATCACGGTCGGCTGGCCGCGGTGCTGGTAGTTCGGGTCGGAGAAATAGAATCCACCCTGGCGATCGACCGCCAGATCGTTCGGTTCATTGAAAGGGGTGCCGTCGATTCGGTCGACCAACACGCGTTTCTCTCGAGTTTTCACATGGATGGCCACAATCCGATGGGCGGCTCCCTCGCAAACGCACAATTCGCCCCGGGCGTTGAACATCATGCCGTTGGCGTCGGTGCTGTCGTCGACAAACCGAGTGACGGGCTTTCCGACCTCGTAATAGTGAACCGAATCGTGCTCGCCGTCCGAGAAATAGATATTCCCCCGGCTGTCGGCGGCCGGTCCTTCGCAGAACCCGTAGCTTTCACCCAAAACGTCGGGCTGCGTGCCCGGAGCGATAATGTCGTCGAATGTCATGTGGATTCCCGTGTTTAGCGGCCGACCTGGCGCTGTAGTGCTACGACGCATCATGGCCGCCGAACGAACCGCCTGCAAGCCCCACCGCTTGACCTGACCGTATTTCGGTGTGATACTGCGATGGTGACGCGTCTCGG
>JAZFUB010000045.1:0-11580 GCA_036447015.1 Thermoguttaceae bacterium
AGCTCCCGCGGCAGCCGTTTCGCGGAAACGATGCTGACCGTGATCGAGACCTGTCGCCAGCAGGGCCGCCCAGTCTTCGACTACCTCACCGCCGCCATTCATTGCCACCTCGCCCACCAATCCACCCCGTCACTGCTCCCCAGGGCGTGAACGGTTACCGGCATGGGTTAGCTGCCCGATTGCATCGTAGTCGTAGGTCCACAATCCATCGAGGGTGCCCATGCCGGTCCGCCGGCCCAGTTTGTCGAAAGTGTAGTCAAACCGCGAGTTGACGGAACCGTCCGGGGCGTGGTTGACCAGGTGTTGCAGCCGGTCGGCAGCGTCATACGAGTAGGTTGAATACGTGCTATTGCCCAAGGTTTTCCGGGAAAGGCGCCCCAAGGCGTCGTAGCCGTACGAGGCGAGCGTCGCATCCTCGGCGTCGGCCAATCGATCGAGCCGACCCAGGGCATCGTAAGAGTAGTTGACTTGGTAGCCATCCTGGTCAAGCAACTGCGCACGCCGCCCCGTGGAATCGTATTCATACTCGACAAATCTTCCCGTCGGGTAGGTGATCTTGGTGAGCAGGTCATCGGCGACCGGTGAGTTGTACTCCAACATTGTCGTGCCGTAGACATCTCGCACCTCAGACAGGTTGCCATTGCCGTCGTCGTAATCGAATTCCGCCCAGGTTCCGTCTGAATAATCCTTGCGGACAATCCTGCCGAAATCATCACTCGTGTAGGCGATCGGGTCACGTCTGCGATTGGTTCGTTCGGTGAGGTTACCCAATGGATCATAAGCCATCCGTTCGACACTGCCGTCTGCATACGTGGTGGAGATGCGATTGCCGGCAGTATCATAGGTGTATTCCATTGCGTTGCCGTTTGCGTCCGTTACGGCAAGAAGACGGTCCGTCGAGCCGGAGTAGGAGTAGACGGTCGTGTTGCCCATCGGCTCGGTAGTTTCGATCTGATTGCCACGGGCATCATAACGATAGGTAGAAATCTGACCGAGCGGATCGGTGAGACTTGTCAGTCTTCCATCCGCGTCGTGGGAGTAGAAAGTGGTATTGGAAAGCGCATCTCGTTGCGCAGCCAACGTTCCTCGGTAGTCATAGTAGTAGTCAGTAGTGCCGCCTAGAGCATCCGTTTCTGAAACCGTGCCGGTCGTGTCGTAGGAGAAGGTGACCGGCATGTCCGTTCCCTGAGGGCCGCGGCTTGTGGCGGTAACTCGACCGAACGCGTCGTACTGGTAGAACTCATCTCGGCCGGGCTCATGAATTTCCAATAAGGCATGCCGTGTAGCCGCCGGCCCGTCGGTGTCGTAGACATACTGTGTGGTCTTCCCGTCGGGTGCGACGACTGTCGTCAGATAATCACCGTCGTAGCCGAATCGCGTGGCCCGTCCGTCGGAGTCGGTGATCGCTTCGATCATACCGTCCATGTTGTAGTCGATCTGAAGCGACTGACCCGACGAATGGGTGAGGCTTGTGATCACATCCTCCGTGTAGCCAACGGCAATACGATTACCATTGGCGTCTTCCGTGTAATCGAGCCGCCCGTCGGGACGGAATCGGAGGAGAGTCCCGTCTGGTTTGGTGGTCCTTACGGAGTAGACGCCCGGCGGAACGCTGCCGGCGGCAAAGGTGGCAGTCAGCCGCGTAGAAGTGGCGATATCGCCCGGAGTGCCAGCGTAGGCGGTCCCGTCCCCGGCGACCAACTCAACCGTGGTGCTAGCGCCAAAGCCTAAGCCCGTGAGCGTTATCACAGCGTCCTCCCTGTCGCCGTGATAGTCTGGAGATATGCTGTCGATGAAGATATCCTCGCCGGTCACCACTAGCAAATAGTCGCCCGGTTCGGGGGTCGCTTCACTGTAGACCAGAATGTACCAGTCTCCTGGCGGCACGACCGGCACCAGGATCTCTTGGTCGGCGGAGGCCATCGCGTCAAAGCGATAGCCGTAGTCGGACCGCGTCGGCGGAGCGCCCAGTTTGGCGTACAGTTCGTTACGATTGGCGTCCGAAGTGTCATCCAGGAACACGACCAGATTGTCCTGTTCCGGCAGCGTCACATGGAATAGCTGTGCCTGTCCGCTGCCCACAAAAGTTCCAAGGTGCGCGGTGTCCAGCGTCAACTCGGTCAGCGAAGTCTCTTCGAGGCAAAAGGCGTAGCTGCCGCCCAGATTGCCCGTGGAATAGGCCTCCAACACATAGCTGCCGGAATGCGGAAGCGTAATCAACGACGAGTCTTCTCCAAGGCCATCGAAACCCATCCAACCATCTGGCCCACTTAATTGGAATCTGATGTACGGGTTGGATGCGTTGATCAAATCGAACTGGACTTGTTGGTTCTCTTGGGCAGAAAACGTCCAGCGGTCGACGCTATAGGCCGTCTCGATCTGACCGAAGTACCGTTCGCCAAATGACATGGGACCAACGTCCATAGTGGCATCCCAAACACTCAGCAAATAGTTTCCGGTGCTGCCGGGCTGCGTTGTCGGAGCCGACACCTCAAGCCGATAGGTGCCGTCGGCCGGAAGTTCCACGCCGAGAAGCGACGCGGCCTCTCCAGCGATGCTGTTGCTTCCTGTGGCCAAGAGATGATCGTCAGCGTCGAAGAGCCGCACTTCGGCGTAACCCAACCGGGGTTGCAGCGGCTCTGGCTGGCTGCCGATCCCCGTGTCGACGAAAATCGTCACACCTTGTCCGGCCCTAGCGAAAAAGGTCCACTCGTCCGTTTCCGCGACAGTGTCGATGTTGCCGGCCACCGTCAGATTGAGCGGAATGCGGCCGCCGTCCGAAAGAAGTTGGACCGATCCGCCGAGGACCGTTCCGTCAAGCTGGGCCGCACGCACGTACACATTGTGGCCGTTGAGATCCAGCGTGGTTCCCGAAGCCACAATCAACTCGTTCAGGTACAAGGCCTCGTCGCCCTCTCCTGCCGCGTTGTCTGCGTCGTCAACAAGCTGGACGTAGGTGTTTCTGGCCAGGACAAGCCTGCCGTACGCAAAATTGTCGACAAACCCGGCGGCAACCGCACCGAGGTCCTGCCCCATGACTTCAAGCAGTTTTGGAGAGGCGGAACTGCCTGCCCCGTCCAACCGCGTCGTACCCTGCGGAGCGAACAAATCGATGTTTCGAGTGTCTCCAACCAAGTCGCCGTCGATCAGAATAGTCCCCCTAGTACTACAGCGCAAGGTCGCATCGCAAGCGTGTTTAGCGGCCGGGCTTGCCCGGCGTGTTTTTGCCGCCGAGAACCGTTCGAAACGCGCCGGGCAAGCCCGGCCGCTAAACGACGATTGCGTGCGGAGCCGTAAGTTCCGGGTTTCGCGTGGGTTGCGATGACCTCCGGGGGCTAACCCAGCGCTGTAGTACTAGGCTGACTGGCAAAATAGCTATTGCCGTCAACAGCGATTGAGCCGGTCAGATCGAGAGTACCCGCTTGCACCTGCAAAGAGCCCGTACTACTGAAAGCCACACCACTGAATGACGTTGTGCCGTCGCTCGACTTGGTGAACGTTCCGGCGTTGTTGAACGCGTGGGGGCCGGGGGCGATGTAAACGTCGAAGTCGCCTTCCCCCGTAACGTTGAACCGGCCGGTCGCCAGGTTATCGATGACGCCCGCCGCGCCGGCGTATGTCCCGAAATGCAAGGATTGTCCCGTATAGTCGATCGTGCCCGCGTTCTCCAGCGTCCGGCCTAGGTACTTGTCGGCCCCGGGGTAGCCGGTTCCCGAAATCGTTCCACTGGCACCCGGAGCCAACACCGTCTTGCCCGCACCAGTCATCGTGCCGCTCGACCAAGTCAATGTGTCCGTTACCGTCACGTCGCCCGTGCCGGTTAGTGTGCCGCCACTGAAGGTCAACTCAGTAAGCATCGAGTCGTTGGCCAGGGCAAACGTGCCGCCGGTCATCCGGATCGCCGCTTCGCTGGTCAGTTTGTTGACGGAGACGTTGCTACCGGACGAAATCGTGATGGCAGCGAACTCAGGCCCGATCTCGACATCATCATCAACCCCCGGCAGTTCGTCGGCGCCCCAGTTCACCGGATCATGCCAGTCGGTACCCGTCCCCATTGGACCACCGTCCCATGGAGCCGCGGCCAGCAACATATGTACGCTTCGCGTGTCGTGGATGCTACTTGTCTTGAACTCGTCGAACTACCACGCTCTTCGGGTCCCCTCATTTGGTTCATGGGCGTGTCTTTACCTCAAATTGGTCAGCCATCACCCACCGTATTGCTGGACGGAAGTCCCTGGACGAGGGCATCCGGAGGCGTTTCAGCAATACTCGGTGACATGGAGACAACAGGAAAACCGTGGCAGAGTGTTGAATCGTTTGCCAGAGTGTAGTATAAGTGATACTAAGGATCGATATAATATCACATAAGCAATGCTAATCACTGTATTAGAGTGACTGAATGAACCCGACGTGTTTCGGAAATAGAATTAGACCATAGGAAACAGTGGAGATGGCTAACACAGACTCGCCAGACGTGATCGTTTTTCTCTGCCGTAACTGCATCCCGGAAGGTGGACGCTTGCCCCGACAGTGGGGACACAACGATACACGTATTGCGGTCCTTGAGGTCCCGTGTAGCGGCAAGATCGACGCACAGTACCTGCTCGCGGCACTCGAAGGCGGCAGGCAAGGGCTCTGCGTGGTGACTTGCCCGAAGGGGCAGTGTCGGCTCGCGCAGGGAAACTACCGCGCCGAAATCCGCATTGCCACCGTACGGCGGTTGCTCGGTGAAATTGGCCTTGAGCCCGAGCGGGTCGAACTGTTGCGATTCGGACCCGAGGATTCGCACGAGCAGTTCGAGCAAGCGGTTCGTGAAGCGGCGGCCCGAATCAGTGCCCTGGGGCCGAGTCCGATTCGAGCGAGCCAAATTCTGTCCACGTCAGGTTGAGAAAGATGACGAACGAGAAGACGACCTTACAGAAGCGTATCGAGTCCGGCGAACCGATCTTGTTGGCCGAGTATTCGCCACCGCTGGGCGGCGAGCCGGGCGTGGTGCGAGAAGCGGCCCAGCGTTATGCCGGGAAGGTTCACGCCCTGGGTGTCAGCGAGAACCGCGGTCGGGTCGGCATGTCGGCCCTGGCAACCGCCTCGCTGGTCCTGGCCGAAGGTGTTGAGCCGATCCTCCATGTGATCACTCGGGATCGAAACCGAATCGCACTGATCTCCGATTACCTGGGGGCACGGGCGCTCGGTATCGGCAACGTACTCTGCACGACGGGAACGCACCAGACGTTGGGCAACTTCCGTGCCGCGAAGAACGTGTTCGACATCGATTCGACGCAACTATTGCAGGCCTACGCCAACCTGGCGACGGACGGCTCCCTGGTCGGCGAACAAGGGATCAACGGCTTCGATCCGGCCTGTCTCGGCGCGGTGACCTGTTCGCTCGCCGACCCGGCCGAGTTGCAAATGATGCGGCTTGCCAAGAAAGTCGCGGCCGGTGCCCAATTCATCATCACGCAGCCGATCTTCGATGTCGAGCGTTTCGACGCCTGGCTCAAACAAGTGACCTCCAGCGGCATCCACGAGAAGGTCGCCATCGTGGCCGGCATCCAGATCCTCACCGATGCCGATCGGGCCAAATCACTTGCCGAGAGTCGTCCCGACCCGATGATTCCCGAGGCGACGCTCAGCCGGCTTGCGTCGGAAACCGACAAGGCGGCCCAGCGTGCGGAGGGTATCGAGATTGCGGTGGAAACGATCCGCCAGCTTTCCGACGCCGAGGGCCTTCGCGGCTTCGAGATCTGCGGCGATGGGGACGATGAGGCCGTACTGGAAGTCATTGAAAAATCCGGACTTGGGAGTACTTAGCCGTGCCGGTCAAGTACCATATTCATACGGAACCTGCGCCGCCCCGTTTGCGTCCGATCGGCAAGCTGGGCATTGTCGATTGGCGCGAGGACTGTTCGAATTGCCACAACTGCGTGAAGCGAGGCTGTGTCTACGGTTTCTATCGCGACGAGGCCGACACGCTACGCGACTCGCGAGATTTCCTCGACTACATCTTCCAGTGCAAGGGCTGTCTGAACTGCGTTCAGGATTGCACCAAGGGGATTCTGACCCGAGTGACCAATCCCGAGTACGACCGCCTGGGCGATCACTATTACACGCCGGAGATCATCGTCACGACCTGGTATCAGGCGGACACCGGGCGGATTCCCGTCTCGGGGTCCGGCTATGGCGGCAAGTTCTCCGGCCCGGGGTTCGATTCGATGTGGACCGATATGTCGGAGATCGTGCGTCCGACGCGTGACGGGATCCACGGCCGTGAGTACATCAACACAAGCGTCGACATCGGCGCCAAGCTGTCGCATCTGTCGTTCGACGACGACGGTAAGTTGGCCTGCGAGCCGCCGCCGCTGTTGGAAAGCCCGATGCCGATCATCTTCGACGTGATCCCCAAGCACTTCGATCGCGGACCGGTCGTCGCGTCGATCGCCAATGCAGCGGCCGAGTTGGGACTGATGTTGGTTGTCGAGGGACACGACGTGCCGGGGGGTGCCGCGATTCAGCGTGACAACGCGATCCCACTGATCGAGGATTCGGGCTCCGCTACCGAAGCAATCGCCGCGGCGGCCATGGTTATGGTCCCCGACCGCGACGACATCGGGGCCGTTCGGACCGCGATGAAGAAGACGAACCCGGACCTGATCGTAGCGATTCGCATTTCGGCCCGATCAACGGTTGCCGAGCGGATTCGTCAACTGACGCTCGACGGGGCCGAGGTGATCCACCTGGTGTTCGACAAGCACGGTCGTGAAGACGCGCCGAAGCAGCCGCGTCACATGCGAGACGTCCTTCGCGAAGTGCATGAAGGCCTAACGAAAGACGGTACGCGCGATCAGGTCACGCTCATTGCGTCCGGCGGCATCGCCCTGGCCGAGCACGTGGCCAAGGCGGTCATCTGTGGAGCCGACCTGGTGGCGATCGACTTGCCGCTGTTGGTCGCGTTGGAGTGTCGGCTGTGTGGCGAATGCGAACGGGGCGAAATTTGCCCGATCAGCCTGGCCCAGGTCGATGCCCAGTATGCCGAGCGACGCATCATCAACCTGATCGGAGCCTGGCACCAGCAGTTGGTCGAACTGCTCGGGGCGATGGGCATACGCGAGGTTCGCCGTCTGCGGGGTGAAACGGGGCGTTGCATGTTCTTCGAGGACCTCGAACGGGATACGTTCGGCCGTCTCTTTGGCAAGCGAAAAGTTCAAGCGGAGGCCCTTTGACGATGAGCCCTGTCCCCCGAACCAACACCCTGCCTCGAACCAATACCGAACACCAATCGGGCGACGACTTTCGCGCCGAGCCGGAGTTTGCCGACGTGTCGCGTCAGATTCGCCATGCTCCGCCCCGTTACCGCAACGAGATCGGCAAGTTCAGCGTCTTTCGGTCGTCGGCTTGCGCGGCGTGCGGCAAGTGCGTGGAAGTCTGTCCCGAGGGCGTTCACACACGTCCCCAAGGCTATCGGCTGATCGTTCGGCCGTACGACTATCGGTGCGTCGGTCCCGACTGTGCGAAGACCGACCATTATTGCGTCGAGTCGTGTCCCGAACAGGCCCTGACGGTGACCGAGAACCCGGCCTTCGAGACGATCGGCGACCACCGCTGGACGGCCGACATGATCGCCGCCGCGTGGCACATGGCCGAGACGGGTCGCCGTCCGCCGCCGTATCTGAACTGCGAGACGGGCACGACCGGCGGCGGGTTCGACAAGCTGCGATTCCGTTTCCCCGACGCCCCGCCCACCGACCTCCGTCGCGAGGACATCTCGACCGCACTGGAACTGAACCGTGCGAACGATTCACGCCCAAAGGTCACGATCGACGTGCCTTGGTACGGCGGCGGCATGTCGTTCGGCTCGACGAACATTCGGGCCCTGTTGAGCAAGGCTCGCGTGGCGAAGGCGTTCAACACGTTCAGTTGCACGGGCGAAGGCGGCTATCACGACCGAATGATCCCGTACCAGGACCACATGATCACGCAGGTGGCGACCGGCCTGTTCGGCGTTCGCGAGGAGACGATCCAGCGAGCCCGGATCGTCGAGTTCAAGTATGCCCAAGGGGCCAAGCCGGGCCTCGGCGGCCATTTGCTGGGCGGTAAGAACACGCCCGAGGTGGCGTCGATGCGCGAGGCGGTCGTGGGTACCTCGCTCTTCTCGCCCTTCCCGTTCCACAGCGTCTATTCAATTGAAGATCACAAAAAGCACCTCGACTGGATCGGGCACATCAACCCCCGGGCGCTGCTGTCGGTCAAGGTCTCGACGCCCGGCGACGTCGACATGGTGGCCGTGGGCGTCTACTGCGCCGGGGCGCATATCGTCCATATCGACGGCAGCTACGGCGGAACGGGAGCGGCTCCAGACATCGCCAAGAAGAATATCGCGATGCCGATCGAGTACGCGATCAATCGGGTGCATCAATTCCTCGTCGACGAAGGCGTCCGCGACGACATCACCCTGATCGCAAGCGGCGGCATTCGCAATCCGGCCGACGTGGTCAAGGCGATCGCCATGGGAGCCGACGGCGTGGTGATCGGCACGGCCGAACTGGCCGCACTGGGCTGTATCCGCTGTGGATGTTGCGAGAGCGGACGTGGCTGTGCCCGGGGTATTTGCACCACCGATACCGAGCTGTTGGAAATGCTCACGATCGATTGGTGTACGCAGCGGCTGGTCAATCTCTACAACGTATGGCGAGAAATGCTGCTCGACCTGCTCTACCGACTGGGCGTCGAAAGCGTGGCCGCTCTGCGAGGCCGGACCGACCTATTGAGCCACCTCGATTACGAAAACGAAAACTAAGGGTAGGGTGGGCACCGCCCACAAAAGACCAAGGGGAAGACGTCAAGCGAGTTTTGGTGGGCCGTGCCCACCCTACGTGTTGCGAAGACGAATAACCCAGCGGCCCGACGAAAAGGGATCACTTGACAATGGACGCTTTGCGTATGCATCAACGGGCCGACGCCTTCGAGCGTGCCCGGGCCGAGTTCCGACCCACCGAGGGCGAGCGCTGGTTCCGCGAGTCACCCGAGGCCGAAGGCGGCTGCGGCGTGACCGGTTTCGCCTGCACCGTACCGGTCGGCGGGAAACACATCTACGAACCGTCGATCCAGATGCGCAATCGGGGTAACGGCAAGGGTGGCGGGATCGCTGCCTGCGGGCTGGTGCCCGAGGACATGGGTGTGTCACGCAAGGTACTCGACGACGACTACCTGCTGCAGATCGCCCTGTTGGATCCCGAGGCCCGAGGTGAAGTCGAAAAGAAGTTCATCGAGCCCTACTTCGACGTCGACCATGGCCGTCTGATCCCCACGGTCGACGACTATCGCGACGTGCCGCTGTTGGAAGTCAAGCCGCCCGACGTGGCCCGCTACTTCGTTCGCGTCAAACCGGCCGTGCTTGAGAAATTCGCCGAAGAAAAGGGCCTGAAGGATCTTTCCCAGCGTGACCAGGAAGACGAATTCGTCTTTCAGAACACGATCCGATTGAACGATGCGTTCTATTCATCGCTGGGTGAGAAGCGTGCGTTCGTGCTCTCGCACGCGAAGAACCTGATGATCAACAAGATCGTCGGCTATGCCGAGGCGGCCGTACAGTACTATTGCATGGCTGACACACGAGCCCACGTCTGGATCGCCCATCAGCGTTATCCGACCCGCGGCCGTGTTTGGCACCCCGGCGGGGCCCATCCGTTCATCGGTATGAACGAGGCTCTGGTCCACAACGGCGACTTCGCCAACTACCATTCGGTCAGCGAGTATCTGGCCGCGCGGAATCTGTTCCCCAGGTTCCTGACCGACACGGAAGTGTCCGTGTTGATGTTCGATCTGATGCACCGGGTCTACAAGTATCCGATCGAGTACATCATCGAGGCGTTGGCGCCGACCACGGAACTCGACTTCGACCGGTTGCCGGCCGAGCGACGCCGCATCTACCGACAGATTCAGGCGATGCACATTCACGGCTCGCCCGACGGCCCGTGGTTCTTCATCATCGCCCGTAACCTCGGCATCCAGACCGGCTTCCAGCTTCTGGGCATCACCGACACGGCCATGCTTCGGCCGCAGGTATTCGCGTTGCAGGAAGGTGAGGTGTCGGTCGGGTTGATTTGTTCGGAGAAGCAGGCAATCGATGCTACGTTGGCCAGCCTGGCAACCGAAGACCCGCGAATCATGCCCGTGGCCGACCAATACTGGAACGCCCGGGGCGGCAGCTACACCGACGGCGGAGCGTTTCTCGTCAGCGTCAAGCCGACCGGCGAGAGCACCGAGGCCGACGGCCCGAAGTACGAGTTGAGCGTGGCCAACAAGTTTGGCCAAGCGGTCGCAACGGCGTCGGGTCAGGTTCACTGCGACCTGTCGGTTCCCGCCACGCCACCGGCCGAGAGCAACGGCGATGCGACGGTGCTCGACAACGGTTCGTCCGAAGAAGACCCGCAGGTGCTGTTCGAGCATCTTCGAGATTCCACAGCCGAGATGGACTACGATCGGTTGCGAACGTTTGTCGACCGGCTGGTCGAGCGAACGGCACAGAACATGCCGGCCGTCGGGATCGAGGCACTCACCCTGGCGATCGATCACCGCTATCCCACGGGCGACAAGAAACGCAGTTCCGTGCTGACGATCCTCCGTCGCGGGCTGGAAACGATCTTCGAGCGTCAACCGGTCGCGGGCGAAGCGGGCGGGAGCACGCATCTGCGGATCGGCTGGGACGCGCGAGACAAGCTAAGAGGGCCGGAAGATAAGGAAGCGACGCTGCTGATCGATGCCCGTGGGTTCCAGCCCGAGGGGGCCGACTGCGACGCGCGTCTGTCCATCGCCGCCTATGAACTCGGATGGCGACACCTGATTCACTACAATAGCCGAGGCTCTCGATTCCACGGGGCCGGTTTCGGGCCCGAGACCGACGGACTGCGGATCGACTGCTACGACAACCCGGGCGATTACCTGGGCTCGGGCATGGACGGCCTGGAGATCTTGGTGCACGGCAATGCGCAGGACCAACTGGGCCAGATCACCAAACGGGGTAAGATGGTCGTCTACGGCGACGTGGGGCAAACCTTCCTTTACGGAGCCAAGGGCGGCACGTTCTTCATCATGGGTAACGCGGCAGGCCGGCCGCTGATCAATGCGGTCGGTCGGCCCAAGGTCGTCATCAACGGCACCGCGCTCGACTTCCTGGCCGAGTCGTTCATGGCGGGCGATCCGTTGGAAACCGGCGGGTTCGCCATCGTCAACGGCGTGCGGTTCGATCACGAGGGCAACGTCGTACCGCTGGAACTGCCCTACTCGGGCAGTAACCTGCTCTCGCTGGCCTCGGGCGGGGCAATCTACGTTCGCGATCCGCATCACACGTTGGTTGACGAACAACTCAACGGCGGTTCCTACTCGACCCTTACGGCCGCCGACTGGAAGCTGATCCTGCCGTTTTTGCAGGAAAACGAGCGGCTGTTCGGCATCCGCGTGCATCGCGACCTGTTGACCGTCGACGGCGTGTTGCGCAAACCGTCGGAAGTCTATCGCAAAGTGGCCCCGACGAAGGACGAAGAGATCGAGGCCGAAATCGACGCCGAAATGGCCGCCATGGGG
>JAZFUB010000046.1:0-7576 GCA_036447015.1 Thermoguttaceae bacterium
GTTCTTCGGAGCGATGACGATCAACGCGTTCGTCCTGGGAGCGGCAATAATGTGTACGCCGGTGAGGATCCCCGACATGAGTTCCCGCTGTCCCGTGCGATCCACCGACGTGAAGGTCAACATGGTGGCCTTTTGCTCGATCCCCATCATGCTGCTGCTTCCGGCTCCGCCGGCTCCTCCGCCGGCCGCCGCTCCTTGCGGTGTGGCGCCGATGCCTCCTGCGCCGCCGCGGCCCATCATTCCGGAAGTCTCGTCGTTGATGGCCTCTTGCAGGATCGGCTCAAGATCCTCGGCCAAGGAGTTCTCGAGCTTGAAGACGCGCAACTCGTTGATCGCGTCGCTCTCGGGCGTGTCGATCCGCTCGATCAGCGCCTCGACGTCGACCATGTCGCGTGGGCTGGCCCTTACGATGAGCGAATTCGACCGATAGTCGGCCGTCGCCAGCACTCTTGTTTTGAGCCCCGGCGCCAGCTCCTCGAAGTCGCCCGCATCCTCGCCGCCGAAAAACTCCTCGAGTGTCATTTGAGCGTTGTAGGCCGAGGCGTGTTTCAGACGGAACACGCGAAACTGGGTCTCCGGCGCAACCGGTTGGTCGAGCTGCTTGACCAGATCTTCCACCGTCTTGACGCTCTCGGGACGTCCGACCAACAGCAGCGAATTCGGTTTGACCAGCGCCGTGATACTGACGGTTCCCTGTCGGGGCGAAAAGACCTCTTCATACAGGGGGGCCAGCAAGGCTGCCAATGACGACGAATTCGTGTGTAGCAGGGGATAGATTTTGACCAACGGCTCGGTCTCTTTGCTGAGTTGCTCGATTTCTTCGATGATCTTTATAACCTGCTCGACGTCGCGCTGATGGCCGCGTATCACCAGAACGTCGAGCCCTTCGAGCATCTCGATCTGCACCGGCCCGATCAGACTCCCCTCTCGCTGGGGAATTTCGACGCCGGGGTCCGCTGCATCGGGGGCGACCGCACCCGGCGCGGCAGCCTCGGCCGCGGGCGACGTCGGCTGGGGCTCCTCTTGCTCGCCCTGCTGGAAGAGCATCGAAACCATCCTTCCGCTCGTGCCGGCCGGGACATTGCCCGACTGAATCGCTCCGATCGCCCGACGCACGGCCTCGGGACTGGCCGACTCGAGCGTCATCACTCGCGTGGCACGGCCGGGAGCCGGTTGACCGGCGTCGAGGGCCTCGATCAGGCGGATGCACGCATCGACGTCCGATCGGGTCCCCTGAATATGCACGCGATTGGTGTTCTGGTCGACGGCCAACTGGATCGTCGTGCCGTGCGGCAAGCTCAGTTGATAGTTCCTCACCCCGGCCTGCACTGGGGGAGTCTGGACCAAGCGACTGCCAAGCATCCTCACCAAGTCAGCATCGAGTTGCTGCGCGGTGACGTGCTTCAACTCAACCGATCGAGAGCGGGTTTCCGGCGCCTGCGCCACTGGTTGCCGTGCCACTGGTTGCTGTGCCACTGGTTGCTGTGCCACTGGGCCGCCACTTGTTGCCGTCGTCGTCGGTGGAGCTATCGGTGGTGGTGCTAACCGCGGGCCTGCTTTGATTCGGGCTTCGATCTGCATCTGAATCGCCGGTGGAGCCCTGACCAGGATTTGCGAAATCCGCTCGTCCAGCGCGATGCGGATGTCCGGACGGCCGCGGAACTCCGCGCTCAACTGGGTGGCCATGGCTGCGACGCCGTCCGCCCGGAACGGGTAGGCCTTCAGAACGGGCTCAACGGCCGTCGGCACACCTGCCGGCGGCATATTCTGCGCAACATAGTGAGGCTGCGGCGTTCCAGTCGTCCGGTATTGGCTTGCCGATCCACCCTGTCCCATGCCTTGTCCAACTGCCATTTCGGCAGCCGGCCCACAGCAAAACAGACAGACGGCCAAGGCTCCGGCAGTTCGGGTCGCGCCGAGGATTTCCAACCTAACTCTCGATATTCCAACCATTTGCGTGACTTCCTTGTCTGGCTCCAGGGCGGGCGGAGCATGTCGTCGGACAGACGCTCCGAGAGCGCAATATCTACGCAATGCGAATAATCGGCAAAGTTTGCGCAGTTTCTCAAACGAATCCGCAGACAAGAACGCATTTTGTGGAAAACACGTGTCGGAAGTCCAGTTGCAAGTCAACTCGAGCCGTGCTCGATCAACGACGATTGCTGCTCGAAGAGCCGCCGGATCGACTCGGGCTGTGCGAACTGCTGGGCGAACTGCTGCCGCTGGGGCGATGCGACGACGACGACGAGCCGCGGCCGGAGGAACCTTGTCCGAGGACGTCTTCCAGAGCCCTACGCACGTCTTCGGCCGTCAGGCCCGGGTTGACCTTCACCGTGCGAACCGTCGGTGTGGTCGGCTCGGCCGCTTTGTCGAGCTGCTCGATCAATTCGGCCACGTCGTCGAAAAGAAACATCGGAGCCGAGACGATCAGCGTATTGGACAGTTCGTCGACCCCGATGGAAAGCATGCCCTTGAATCTAGGCGCCCTTTGTTCCGAATTATCGTCGGAAAAGAAGTACATCCGACGTTCTTCGTGCTGGCGACTGCTGGCCAACGCCTTGTCGTTCTCGCTCAATAGATCGCGATAGACCTCCTTGATGGCCTCGGAAACGATCTGCACCTGGGAATACTTCAGATAGAAGACTTGCGTCTTGCGGACCGATTGCGAGTCGGTCGCCTCGGGCAGATCGTAGATCGTGATCAGATCCTCGACAGTCTTCAACTGTTGGGGTGAGGCGCCCTGCACGAGGATCGAATTCGTGTCGGAATCGGAAATGAAACGCAGTGGCCGCCGCTTCGATAGGCCCGCCTTTTCATCGCTCGAATTGTTTCGGCTGGATCCGTACCCGTACCCGTAGTAAGGGTTCCACCGCGAATTCCTCTGGTCGTCTTCGTCTTCGAAATACTCTTCGAGGTTCAGAACGACCCAGTACGCCATCGCGAATTTCAAGTAGATGACCTTGTAGTCCTTGCGCGGCGGGGTCAGGTCGACCATCAGATCCTCGAACATATCGAGCGCGCGGGTGTCCGCCGATTCGATCCGCAATCGTCCGTCCGGCTCGCGTGTGATGACGATCGGGGGCGGGGACGTTTCGACGGGCCGTCTTTCGGGCGTCGGGTCGGCGGGGGCAGCGATCGGAGCATCAGGCGGCGGAGACAACGTCTCGTCGGTCGAGTCGTTCGAGTACTGGGAGCCTGTTGTGTCCTCGGGGACGGTCTCGGCTTCCTGTGATTCGGACGAATAGCCCGGTAACGTCGCCGGGTCGGTTGGAGGCGGCGCGGACGCTTCCTCGTCGGTCTGCTCGGTTTGGCCGTCGTCCTCGTCCTGGGTGAAACGGGCGAACTTGACCACCGGCTGCCCGATCCCGGTTGTGGTGTCCCGGGACGGCCTCGAAGGCTCCGAACGATCGGTGGGTCGTTGCTCGGTCGATTTGGCCGGAGGCAGCACCAAGGGGTTGTTGCCCATCGACGGCCATGCGCGGCGAAGGCGCTCGATCAGTTGTTCCGTTTCGTCTTCCTCCAGCGGATCGAAGAAACGGACCGTGGCCGGGTTGCCGCCTCGCCCGGGGATCTCGCCCAGCTTGACAAGCAGATCCATCACCGACTCGAACTCCATCTCGTTGGCCCAAATCAGCAGTCGATTGTTCTCCACGTCGGCGTCGACGTGGAATCCCTTCGGCTTCTTCTTCGTCGTGTTTTGCGACGAATAGCGAGAGTAGAACGAGTAGGGATCGTAGCGCGAGTTCTGCTTGTCGTCCCCATCCAGCCCGAGCATCGACTCGATGGTGGTGGCGACGTAATCGGCGGGCAAACGTCGCAGCGAAATCACTTCGAACTGCCGCCCGCTGCCGTCGAGTTTGTCGACCAGGGCCCGAATTGTCACGTGGTCGGCCAGCGAGGCGTAGGCGATAATCGTGTTGTTCGTCTTGTCGACCTCCAAACGGGTGTTGAAGTCCAACTGGCCGATCTCTTCGAGCGTTTTCACCAGCGGCTCCGGGTCGATTGCCGTGAGCCGATAGATTTGCATTCGGGTGATGTTGGACAAAAGCGACTGTACCCGTTCGCTCGGCACGTCGATCGCCTTGACGGCCTGCTCGATGATGGCCATTTTGTCGGGTGGTGCATGGGCCAGGATACTGTTCTTCCGAGCGTTGACGACCAGGTTGACGCTCTGTTCCCGCTTCGGTGCAGCGCCTCCCTTGGCTGCGGCGGCTTTGGCTGCTGCCTGGGCCTTCGCCATCGCTTCCTGCATCTTCCGCATGTCGTCCGACGACGTCGGACGGCCCGAAGCGCCCGGCGACTTCGATTTCGACTGCACGCCGAGCAAGGCTTCCAACTGTTCGCGAACCTCTTCGGCCCGGGTGTACTTCAGTGGGAATTCGCGTATCAACCGTTCCTGCCCGCCGGTCGACTGCTCGTCGGTCAACAGCCGATGGATCTCCCGCAGGTTGACCACCACGTCCATCGCCTCGAGCCGATTGGTGATTCCCAGCGCGGTCAGTTTGCCGTGGGGACTGAGCATCGGTTTGAGTTCTTCGACCGCCGTGCCGGCCATCATCCAGTCCAGCGAGAACGAGACCTTGACGATTTCGTGCGGATCGCGCTGGGCAAGTTGGTCCGCGTCGACGCGCGGCACCATGCCCGGATTCAGGCCCTCGATCTTCACGACCGACAGCAACTCTCCGTGGCGCAGCAGCGTATATCCCCGCGACAGCAGATGCCGGTTGATCACGTCACGCGCTTCGTCGAGCGTATAGCTTTCCTGCGTGATGAGGTTCAGGTACCCGCCGGGCAATTCCTGCCAGTCGAGGCTCATTTTTGAACATTCGGCCAGCCACTGAAGTACGCCCGGCCATGGTTGACCTTTGAAGTTGAACGTGATTTTTCCGTCGTCGTCGGGCTTCAGCTTCAGTTCTTCCGGGTCGGCCGGCTCCGGCGGCTCGGTCGGGCGCTGCGTGGCGTCGGGCGTCTCGTCGCCGTCCTTTTCATCTTCGCCCTCCTTCTTCTCGTCCGAGCCGTCCTTCTTCTCGGCCTCGCCCTTCTTACGTTCTTCTTCGGCCTTCTTCTTTGCCTCCTCGATCTTCCTTCGTACCTCGTCGGCCGGATTGCCCGATGGACGGTGCCCCGGTGGACCATACGGCGACGGACTCGATCCGCTCGATGAAGGCCTCACGCCGCTGCTCGATTTCTGCACCGTTATTTGGCTCAGCGCAACGCGGCACGTTAACAGAATCGCCACGGCAAACCCGATCGTGGCCACACTCCTTCTTGTCACGGTCATGACTTGTCCCCTTCCGGAATTCTTCCCGTCAATGCGGAACCCGCCGCGGGGCGGTTCAACACGCCCCCCATTATCGCACGATCACCGGAGAATTGCAACCTTCAACGAGAATCCAGCTACAATCCGAGAATATGCAGTTCGACCTCACGGAGGGTCATACCCGCCGGGGTGCCAGGGATGACAGCGACAGATTCGCCGCAGCCCCCGCCAACACCCACGAATCGCCCCGTACCTACGGATAGATTCGACAAAATAGGCACTGCAGGTTGGATGAAATCGGCATCGAGGGCCGATTAGGGGGCTGATCAGCAGTTGATACAGCCGGGCCGCGGCGATCAGGATCCCGCCGGGGAGGCCGCAGAGCAGTCGAACGCCAGTTCGCAGGCAATCTCTAGCCGACATGGAGCTTTCCGGCCAAATGGGCCGTCAACCGTGTGAAGGATTCTCGAAGGGCACTGAGCTCGGGCGTCGCGCCTCGCCGTGGGATGACCACCAGATCGATGCCCGTGGGCAAATGCTCGCGCGAAAGCCTGAACGCCTCGCGAATCAGGCGTTTCCAACGGTTGCGGACCACCGCATTGCCGACCTTGCGCGAAACCGAAAGTCCGATCCGCGAGTAGGGCAACCCATTGGCACACGCGAGCAACAGCAGCATACCGTCCGAGGCCGTGCATCGGCGGCCATAGGCCCGTTGGAAATCGGCCTGTCGACGGATGTGGTGTTCGGGCAGGAATCGCTGATCGCCCATCGGCTCTACCATTTCAGGTCGGCTCGGGGATCGAGAGGGTGCCGCTGCTGGAGTTGTTCGATCAGGGCCCGCTCGTCGTCATTGAACTTCTTCGGCAGGACGATCTGGATTTCGGCCAGCAAGTCCCCCGCCTTTCCGTCCTTCGGCCTAACGCCATGCCCTTTGACTCGGAGTTTGGCTCCGCTGGAAGTTCCCTCGGGGATTTTCAGCGTGACCGTGCCCGCGGGGGCCGGCACATCGACTTTCGCCCCCAAGGCGGCCTCGGCCAGCGTGACGGGCACTTTCACGTGGAGGTGGTTGCCACGACGTTGGAAACACGGATGCGGTGCCACGCGGATCGTCAGCAAGATATCGCCGGGCGTGCCCCGGCCCGGCGGCGGTTCGCCCTGGCCGCGAATTCGGATTTTCTTGCCGTCCTCGATCCCGGCGGGAATTTTGACCGAGATGGTCTCGGTCTTTCCCGTCTGCCGCTGAACCGTGATCTGTACCTCGCCACCGGTAATCGACGTATTGAAGGCGATCTGCAACTCGTGGCCGATATCCTGGCCCCGGCGAGGCGAGCGCGATCTCGATGCGCCTGATCTCGACGCGCCTGATCTCGACGTCGAGCCACCACGTCGGAACTGGCTGAAAATGTCACCGAACCCGCCACCCGTTTCCCCGCCGCCGGGCCCGCCGAAGATCTGGCTGAAATCGAACTCCTGAAACTGGGCGCCACCGGGCCCGCCGCCGAAGCCGCCCCCCCACGAGGGACCGCCTTGAGGACCGCCACCCTGCATCGTCTCGAAAGAACTGCCGTAGCGGTCGTACAATTCCCGTTTTTCCGGGTCGTTGAGCACATCGAATGCAACCTGAATCTGCTGGAAGCGGCTCTTTGCCTCCTTGTCGTCCGGATTCAGGTCGGGATGGCTCTTCCTGGCCAACTCGCGATAGGCCTTCTGAATCTCGGCCTGCGAGGCATCATGACGAACCCCTAATATTGCGTAATAGTCTTCAGCCATCTGTCGGGATATTTCAAGTGTGTCTATCGGCCTCGGTGGATTCTTACCATACTGTAACACATTGTAGGTGTGCCGACCGCATTGCATCAACCCTATCCGGCGGTTCGGGTCCCACGTTCAGCGTTCGACCATGTCCGACGTTGTTCGATTGCCATGTTAGCAGTCGGGCTTGTCCGACGATTGTGGCGATGGGGCAGTATTGCCGGCAAACGCTTGAAATATTGCCCGATCACTACTAAAATGGGGGATATGCATCATTCTGTTGACCCGAGGCCCTGTTGACCCGAGACCCTGTTGACCCGAGACCCTGTTGCCGACGGTCGGTATCTCCTCTCTAGATTGCTACTCCCATGGGATCGGCAACTCCACAGCCAGTCCAACCCAAAACTGATCGACGCGAACCCGAGCTTACCACGGCACGGCCATCCGTCCCCACGACACGTCGTCTCACAGGGTGGCGCAAGTGGGCGTTGCGATTCGCGCTTCTGGTGCTTGCGCCCGTGGTGTTCTTCGGTGTCGTCGAGATCGGGTTGCGCATTGCGGGCT
>JAZFUB010000047.1:0-8195 GCA_036447015.1 Thermoguttaceae bacterium
CAAGTCGGCCGCCTCGGGCAAGGAACACGTGCTTCATCTGGTCGGCCCCGGGGGAACCTTCGCCGAAGCGGCCACGATCGGCCAGTTTCGATGTCCGGCCAATGCCGAAGCCGTCGCGCCGAGCACCTGCATGCTGCTGCCGGCCGAGCCCTTCAGCCGGGCCCTTCGCGAGGATCACCAACTGTGCCTGGGCGTGATGACCGGACTGACGCTCTGGACGCGCCATCTGATCGGACTGATGGAGGATATCGTGCTGCGCGACGCGGCCGGTCGGTTGGCACGCTTCCTGCTCGAAGCCGAAGCGGCCGACGATGGGACCATCGAACTGCCCGGGCTGAAACGCCATTTGGCCAGCCACCTGAACCTCACCAGCGAAACCTTCTCCCGCACGCTTCGCCGACTGGTCGAGGCCCAACTGATCACCCAGCCGGACAACCTCCGCATCCGACTGACCGATCCGGAAAAACTAAGGCTAGTCGCGGAGGGCCTGTTTCCGAAGCTGTGAGGTCTATGCACGAACATTTCATGAAAATGGCCCTGGACGAGGCCGAATTGGCGATGCGCGAGGAGGAAGTTCCGATCGGGGCTGTCATCGTGCATGAGGATCGGGTGATTGCCCGGGCACACAACCAACGCGAACAGCTTCACGACCCCACGGCCCATGCCGAAATGATCGCTATCACCCAGGCGGCCGAGTCGCGGCAATCGTGGCGGTTGGACGGCTGTACGCTCTACGTCACTCTGGAACCTTGCCCGATGTGTGCCGGGGCCATCCTCCAGGCACGCATTCCCACGGTCGTTTACGGAGCCACCGACCCCAAGGCCGGGGCCGTCCATACGCTGTATCGGCTCCTCGACGATTCCCGACTGAACCACCGATGTCTGACCGTCTCAGGCGTGATGGCCCAACCATGTGGGCAAATCCTCACGCGGTTCTTTCAAGAACAGCGGCGATTGGGAAAGAAGTAGGGTTAGTGAAAAAGGGGGACTGGCTCCGAGCCACAACAGATGCCAAACCCGTGAAGAACGTTACCGGCTCGGTGCCTGTCCCCCTTTTTTCACGAGTGTCGCCGCCCGAACACGCGGAAATGGTCCGCAGGCGGTGTTGCGGTCGGCAGGTCCCACCGACCGCCGTCGGTGGGCTTGGAAGTGGGTGCCTCTGCACATGCCACACAACTTTTCAACGTGCCAAGCCGAACCAATCGACGTGGCTCGCGAAATCTTTCGCATCCGGGGCCACCTCCGTCAGCAGCGGTGGAATGCATCGGGCGGCCAACTCGGCGCGATTCGTCTTGCGGCTGATGTCCTCCTCCGACACGTCGAACTCGTTCAACACGACGCCCGCGACCGTCAACCCATCGCGAAACACGCTGGCGGTTATCAACGTTTGGAGCGTCTGGTTGATGGTTCCCAGCACATTTCGGGAAACGACGATCAAGGGCATCGCCAGGTCATGGGCCAAATCGGCGACATACTCGTCGTCGCCCATCGGCGACATCAGCCCGCCGACCCCTTCGACCAGGACGATGTCGCTTCGGTCCTGCCAGTATTTCAATCCATCGCGAAGCAACGCTTCGTCCACCCGGCGTCCTTCCTCTCGGGCGGCCAGATGCGGGGCCAAGGGGGCCGCGAAGCATTGTGGACAGACGTGTTGCAAATCGCCCGGCCGCCGGGCCGCTTCCCACAGCGTTACCGCATCGTCGGAAACGAGCACGCCCGCTTCGAGCCAGCAACCGCTGGCCGCCGGTTTGTAGACGCCAACCCGGTAGCCCGAGGCAGCCAAGCTCCGGGCGATCAGCGCCGCGACGTAGGTCTTGCCGACTTCGGTGTCGGTGCCGGTGACGAACAGGCCGGGAACGTGATCGGGCATGGCGGTCGGCTACAGTTCCAAGAACTCTTCGACGGCGTCGCGCATCACGTCGCGGTCGGGATCCACGCCGGTCCAAATCTTGATGCCGATCGCCACCTGCTCGATGAACATCCCCAGCCCGTCCAGGGTCGTGCATCCGCGCTGCTGGGCCTCGCGCAAGAGCCACGTCCGCGGCGGGTCGGTCGTCATGTCGGCAACGATCATCTGAGGCGTGAGGCTCTCGATTTGAATCGGCAGCACCGCATCGGGGTCCTCCGCTCCCAACGAGGTCGCGTTGACGAGCAGATCGGTCTCCGGCGGCACCTCGTACTGGTCCTGCCAGATGACGGCCGAGGCGGCCACGTGGAATTTTCCGGCCAGCAGGCCCGCCAACTCGCCGCCCCGTTCTTCCGTACGGTCGACCACGGTGATTTCAACCGCACCGGCCCTGGCCAACTCGATTCCGACGGCCCGGGCAGCATGGCCGGCCCCGAGCAGCACGACCCGTTTCTCGGCCGAATCGGTCACTCGGCCCAGCAGATCGACCAACCCCCTGCCCTCGGTATTCTCGCCGACGAGGTCCTCGCCGTCGCGGAACATCAGATTGGCCGCGCCAATCGCGTCGACCGTCTCGGTCGTGCGGTCCAGCAACGGGAGAACCGCTTCCTTGTGCGGGTTTCCACAGTGCCCCCCGCTAAAGCCCAACGCTCGGATTCCGCGAATGGCGTCGGCCAGGTTCCCCGGGCTGACCTCGGCGGTCAGGTAGCGCCAATCCAGATCGTGGTGGGCAAACGCCTTTTCGACCATGTACTGCGTGGGGTTCCCGCCCACGGAGTCGCTGATCAGGGCGACGATCGGCTGAACGGCTTTGCTGGACACGATACGGACGTCTCCGGGATTGTGCTTGTGTTCGTGTCGGGAAACCAACACAATCATATTCTGTCCCGAGGGCCGCCCGATTGCAAGGTAGGCTCGAATAAAGGAGTGTATACTGCAACCGCTTGTGGTATAGCTGGAGCCTTCGAGTTTCCGCCAGACAATCCCCAACATGCGACATCCCCAACCGTTCATCTGGCTGCTGATCGTGGCGATGGTTTCGGCCGACGCCTCGGTCTTGACGTGGGTCGCCGGCAGAGGCTGGTCTCCGCCGCAATGGCCCCATGCACTGCTCTGCCTGCTCTTCGCATTGGTGTTCAGCCAGGTCGGTCTGGCGACGATCTGGGCCGGCTTGGGCCGTCAGTCGATGGCTTGGCGCGTGACCGGCGGATTTCTCGTCGTTGTCGCTTGGAGCATCGCGCTGGCAAGAGAGCTCCAGGCCGACAGACCGATCGAGCTTCTGTCGACCTACTGGAGCGTTCTGCTGTCGGTTCAGGCCGGTTTGGCTCTCGTGCCGTTGTTGATCATGCGGGCAGCCGGTGCCCGGTTGATTTCGACGGCCGCGGCCGAGATCTCTCAAGACAGAGGGTCGCAACTCGGCCCTTGGCAGTTTTCGCCGGCCGACCTGCTGCGTTGGATGACCGCCCTGGCCGTCATCATGGGCTTGGCCCAATCCGTCGCCTTCTACGACCTGTTGCCGAGAAGCTCCACGGCACTGGCGGAAATCGGCACCTGGGCTGCCGCCAACACGCTGCTCGCGCTGTTCACGCTTTGGGCCGTCTTGGGTAACGGGCCGCCGGTCGCTCGAATACTCACGCTGGCCGTCATCGCAAGTGTCACCGCCGGATTGCTCGGTTGGCTGGCCCCCAACAGCGAGAAAGGCGAGGCCGCCGCGATGCTCTACGTGTTGCAAACAATCCTACTGACCGCATCGCTCGGCGTCGTGCGGATCGCCGGATACCGCTTAGCATCGGCCCGGCCAAACGACGAACCACCGCACACATCCGTTTAGCTGTCGCCGGTACGGCGACTTGACGAAGCGCCGGCCTTCTCCAACAAACCCTAATCGTTGTCCGCCTTACGCTCGGCCTGATACGCCTCATACTTGCGAACCAGATCCTCAGGCCAAGCGAATCGAGGGGCCCGCTTCGGATCGTAGCCGGCCAGATGGCCCGCACGGTCGCGGTCCGGCTCGCCGGTCCCAAAAGTAGTCGGGCTTCAGGTCGCTGTGCTCGGGCACATCGGTCGTCAACTCGGTCGAAGCCATTACCGCGAAACGGACCTTGTTCTCGATCAATGCGTCGCGTACGTCCGGACGATCCGCCAGCATCCGGTCGATCAGGTAGCCGGCCTCCAACATCGCATAGTCGGACACCTTCTCCGATCCCACGACCGGGAAACCACGCACGCTGACGTACTTCGCGTAGAACGGATCCAGGTCCAGCGACTTGCAGACCGACGCGGGCACTTCGGTCACCTTCAACTCATGCCGACAATCGTCGAGCGGTTCCTCGGACGCGACCGCCATGGTAGTGGTTGCCAGAAGAATCAGACAGGCGGAACAGACGGTTTTCATAAGTGTCTCCACGGGGACGTCGGAATTGAGGGGCAGGAACGCCGACCGAATACAACCCCATTGTAATCCATCGCGGCGGCCCGTTCAAACGGCACGGTTGCCAAGCTCGTCTTTACGAATCACGCACGAATTGATACGCTTCCTAGTTGGACAGCGCCACTTCAGGTCGACGCTGGCAATCGTAAGTCGTTCTAAATCTCTTGTTTGACGCCCAGCCGCAGGCGCCGGCTGCCGTACTGCCGCCGGCGCCTGCGGCTGGGCGTTAAACGACTCCCGGAGAATCCACCATGGTGGGCCATCTGTTGCGTCTCGCGGCGGTCGCTCTCTTGCTGTGTTCGGTCGTCGCATGTCACACGAACACGCCACTGCCGACCGAGCCGGACGGCTCTCGGGAACTTTCGCTGCCGAGAAGCGACTGGGCCAATGAACACATCACCTCGGCCGAGCTTCGGCCGGCCATTGATCGGTCGGGGCGATACATGATCCGTGCATGCGGCCCAGACGGCCAGTTCGTTTACGAAATCAATCTCGACCCGTCCGTCGTACCCGGGCCGCAGTACAACATCCTTCGACACGCGGGCACGATCTACGCCTTGGCCGCGTACTACCGGTGGCAGCCCGGCGAGCCGACCCGCGAGGCGATGCTTCGGGCGGCCGACTTCCTGAAGCGGACCTCGATCGACGCCGTCCCGGAAGAGGACGATTTGCTGGCCGTCTGGTCTCATCCGGAGATCAATCGTGGCGACAACCCGTTGACGGCCAAGCTCGGGGGCACCGGCCTGGGGCTGGTCGCGCTGACGGCCATCGAGCGGATCCAACCCGGCACCACGCCGCTCGACGAACTGCGCCGGCTGGGACGCTTCCTGGTCTTCATGCAGAAGGAAGACGGTAGTTTCTACTCGAAGTACATCCCCTCCGAGGGCGGACGAAGTGATCGGTGGACGTCGCTCTACTACCCGGGCGAGGCGGCACTCGGGCTGCTGATGCTCTACGAACTCGACCCGTCGCCCGTCTGGTTCGGTGCGGCCGCGAAATGCATCGATTATCTGGCCCGGCTTCGGTCGGGTAAGCGAGACATCGAGGCCGATCATTGGGCACTACTGGCAACCGCCAAATTGCTCGAACTGGCCGATCGGGACGATATGCCGGTCGATCGCGACGCGGCCGTTCGCCATGCGGCCGACATCTGCGACAGCATCCTCGCGGGCCTCCCCCGTTACGCGCCGCATCAGGCGGCCGACGGTTGTTTGACGCGCGACGGACGCACGTGTCCGACCGCCACGCGACTGGAAGGTCTGTTGGCCGCCTTGACCTTTCTGCCCGAGTCGTACGCGCCGCTACGTGCTCGCATTGCCCAGGTCACCGGCCCGGGCATCGCGTTTCTGGTTCGGGCCCAAACGGTGTCCGGCGAACATGAAGGCGCGATTTCCCGGATGATTCCTCGCCCAACCGACGGCTATGCCCGCGCGGCGGACCCGAGCGAGACGGAAGTGCGAATCGACTACGTGCAACACGCCACAAGTGCGATGATCCAGTTCGATCACCGCTCGGCCGCGGCCGCCACGGCAACGGAACGTTGAGCCGTTTAGCGGCCGGGCTTGCCCGGCGTGTTTTGAACCATTCCGGTCGACAAGAAACGCGCCGGGCAAGCCCGGCCGCTAAACGACGATGGCGCAGCGGACTACTTCGGCAAGAAGTCCGCCACGACGGTCACTTCGCGGATCTGGAGGCTGTCGGGCTCGTAGGCCCGGATCTTCACGCGGATGCCACGCAAGGGGACCGGATAAGGCGCCGAGGTTTCCCGCTCGCCCGCGTCATCGACGCCGTTGAACCCGTCGTTGTCGAACCCGTCGGTGGCCAAATCGACTTCACCGATCCCTTGCGGATTGCCACCGTCGTCCCAATACTGATCGACACCGTCGTGCTCGTAGTGGGTCGACCATGTGTCGTAGATGCGTTCCAAATTGCCGGAACGTGGGTCGCCGATGTGGTGGAATTGTTTTCTCGTCACGACGGTCGGATCAAAAACCACATCGTCATAACCGAGGTCGACATACGCCCCATAGCTGACGATGTTCCAGCCGCCGGCAGCGACAGCATCGCTGTAACCTTCGTCGGCCGGGCCCAGGGCCAGGTTGCCGTCGCTGATGACCGGGGCGCCGGGATCCCAGACCTGCATGTCGAAGCCGATCACGTTCGTCAGAATCACATCCTCCGCGATTCGCGGACCGAGGTAACTCCTGAGCGTTCCGGTTGATTGATCGATTTCGACATAGGGAAGCGGATGTTCCCAGTAATCGATCGTATTGCCGTTGGATGCGAGCGTAATCCCCGGCAGCGGAGCACCGGCCGGCCAGTTGCCCGCGGAACATTCGCGCAACGTGGGCAACCCCAACGTGGCCCATTCGAGCGAAACGTGCGGATCGCCTCGGACAATATTCTCCGTAGGCGGAGTCAGGGCTGTATCCACAGCCAAATAATGGGCGAACCGGCATTCCCGTCTGGTCAGATCGGCCAGCGTGTTCGCGACCATCGTACCGTCGAAATGGACCGACAGATCGTTGTTGCGATAGAAACCGTCCGGCTGCACACTGGATGCTGGCTGAAACCTCGGCGCGACGAGCAAGACGCGGCGATAGAGCGTTGTGCCGCGGACGATCCAGGCGTCTTCGGCGATGTCCGTCTGTCGGGAAACGCCGCCGACACGTCCGAGGAACGGCCGGCCCTTGCTGCGGGTGGTGAACATCAGGATGTCGTCGATGTCGTTGACCGTCAGGTCACTGATAGGCGGGCCAGCGGGGTCGACCGGGTTCGATCCAAATGCAAACACCAAACGCGAGATGACCGGCCCGATCGGGCCTTCGCGGAACTCGGCGTAGCCTTCGTCGCCCTCGGGCCGGCGCGGCGGCAGCATGGTGACCGTGATGCCGTCGAGGTCCATTTGCAGTCGGGCCTGGGTCGTACGCAGGCGGCCGGAGAGTTCGAGAATCGAGCGCGAATTGTTGACGGCGTCGCCGACGGCCGCAAACATCTCGACCACGCCGACCATCAGCAGGGCCGTCAGGGCCGTGGCCATCAGGACCTCAATGAGCGTGAATCCCCGGCTGGGTCGTAGGGAACTGGGGCGGGCGGAACCTGGGCGGGCGGAGTTCAACGGAACGAGTGCACAGTTCACGGGCCGATTCATGGCATCTTCTCCTTGTAGCGACATACCGGTCGCGCATCTTGCCCAGCGATGGCCGGCCCGACCAACAACGCTCCCCTCTTCTCTATCTATTCGACCCCCGAATAGGGAAAATGTCAACAACGATTCCTTTTGGGATTCCCTTTGGCTGAGGAAGATCGCATTACAGAGGTTGCCATACCCCTCTCACTAACTGCAATGCCACCTGATTCGCCGCCATTGCCGAACCACCAAAGAGTGGGGGTTGCGATCAATCCTATGGATTATATTAAATATGCAGATAATTCTTGCTATCACCACCTCGGCAGGCTACAATCAGACTCGTCATGTTAGCGGTACTACCGCCGCACCGTGCGGTTGCCGATGTCCGCGTGAAAGCCGTTTGAGTAAGAAAGGGAGGCAGCGATGAGATGGCAGAAGATCTCGACGACAGTCGTCGTCGGCGTATGGTGCGCGTTGATCGTTGCGCTTGCCGTACCCGGGTTCGCATCCACTCTGTCGCCGGGCGATCTTGCGCCGGATTTCACTCTTTACGAGTTCGGCACGGGCGCAGAGGTCCATCTCTACGACTTCGAAGGTCGGATCGTGCTGCTCGAATTCTTTGCCTATTGGGCAACTCCCAGCAGGGCCGCCTCCGCGGAATTGGAGCCGAAGGTTCGACAGTATTACGAAGCGCTTGGCGGTAATGCTTCGGGCATTCCCGTCGAGTT